>NYTS01000070.1 GCA_002683655.1 Deltaproteobacteria bacterium | reverse complement strand
CGTAGGCCGCACAGCCTTGTCGGTGGAAATCAAAACGAAGGACTCCGGTTGGTGGGCTTGACAGGCTTCCAACAGAGATTGAGTTCCGAGGACATTGTTACGAAATCCCTCCAGTGGATTCATCTCCACCAAGGGGACATGTTTGTAGGCAGCAGCGTGATAAACCGTTTGAACCTGATGCTCCTTCATTAGCTTGGCAAGCCGAGTTGTTTCCAGAACCGAACCGAGACAAGGCAAGAGTTCAGTCGCTGAAAATTGCGGACTCAGTTCTCGCTCCAGTTGATAGAGTGAATGTTCATGCTGCTCCAGCAGGATCAATTTGCTCGGCTGAAGCCCCAATATTTCCCGACATAACTCACTCCCTATGGATCCTCCAGCTCCTGTGAGGAGTACAGTTTTGCTCCCTACATCTTTTTGCATCAGCGATGAGTCTGGAGAAATCTCATCTCTGCCCAACAGGTCAGTAATCTGTATTTCCTGCAACGCCGAAAAAGAGTCTTTGCTATCTAGGAGTTGATCGAGGGTCGGAAGAATCTTTACCCCAAGATGTAGGGGACGCAATTGCTCCAGAATTTCTCGTCGACGCTGATGAGTAACACTTGGAAGCGCCAGAAAGATGAAATGTAGATCCAAGCTTTCACAGAGCCCAGCAATGTCTGCCAGAGAGTGAACTGGCAGACCACGCAATTGACNACCCTGCAGAGTTGGATCATCATCCACGAAGATCTTTGCTTGATAATTGTGCTGGTGTTCAAGGGATTCATACAGCTGAATTCCTGCTATTCCAGCTCCGTAAATAGCCACAGCTCGACGTTCTTGCTGAGGCACGCCGAGCAGATAGATGCGGATCAGCCAACGGATGCTCAAGCGCAGACCAACCAGAGAGAGCAGCCCAAAGATCGGAGCCATCACCGCGATGGAGCGAGGGAGCAAAATGGTGTTAACCAGCCAATCCAAAACAATAAATCCCCCACTGCCAATCAGTACCCCTTGGCAAACCAACCAGACCAATTCTGGCCCAGCGTATCGGAGAATCGGTCGATACAACCCTACCAGCCCAATAGCCCCANAGTGCAGCAGAANCCAGCTTCCAAATCCTATGTCGAACTGAGAAATNCTACCCCAGATCGTGGAGGGTTCAAAGCGAATGGCAAAACTGAGCAAAAGGGAACCCGAGAGCAGGAGGAAGTCCAGGGTGGCCAGCACAAGTTTTTTCTGGGATCTTGGTAAGAAAGCGCTGGCAGAAAGCAGTTTTTNGAGGTAAGCAGCGATCAAGGGTCTTTTTGTAGCCAGTTTTACCCGATCAATTCAGTTTTAAAAGAATTCAGTTTCTTCCAGTCACAGAATCTACTGAAACGCCTAACAAAACTTCTAAGCTGTGGAGTCAGACTTTATATTACATATCTTTTTGGATCATTCATGATTGATACCGATTCTAGAGAAACAGAGGCCCTATAAACAAGGAGAGATCGAGAAGTTGTTGGCGGAATTGTTTGACAGATCGAAGGGTTGTAGGCTTCAAAGCCTACGGTCAACAAGATTTGGGTCTTGAGGGCTTAATCGAAGAAGATCTCAAGGTGCGATTCCCACATTGTCGAATTTTGAAGAAACTCNATGGAGGAACAGACTTGNTATCCCTGCTATCAGTCTCACTTAGACTAACTGTATCGGCCCGGGATACTCTGCAACAACCGAATCAGAAGTCAGCAACAGCATGCCCTCCGAAACTGCCTGGGCTACTAACATTCTATCGAATGGATCTTTGTGTATTNCAGGTAACTGCTCAAGAGCAATGCAGTGAAAGCTCTTGACCACGAGTTCTGTGTAGCCATTCTCAATCAGCCCACGATGCAATAATGAAGGATCCACACGAAAATCTTGTCGCCCCAAACCATGTTTAATTGTGATTTCCCAAAGATTTACNGCACTAAAGTACAACTGATGCTTGGCGTTTTGCAGCAAGCTNAGGGCTTCACTCGACAATTGCTCAGGTGTCGAAGCTGCCCATATCAATAGATGCGTATCCAGTAGCAAATTCATTCATTGATCCCAAACTGAGACAGGATCTCATCTTCTCCCATGNGATCAAAATCATCCGGCACGACGAATTGACCCGCCAAAAATCCTAACCTTTTCCTATGCTCTGGTTCAGGGGCGTCAATTGCGATCACACGAGCTATGGGCTTGCCTGCTTTGGCGATGATAAATGGCTTACCCTGAGAAACTCCCTCAAGCAACTTCGACAAATGGCATTTTGCCTGGTGGATATTAACAATTTCCATAGGATCCTTTTTAAATTTAGTTAATTAAACTTAGTTTAATANATTTTAATCCTAGAAGATTTAATCAAAGAAAATCCAGACAATTGATGGTGAACTTTATCAATTTTTCTTAAAAGTTTGTTGATCCAAGACCAAGAGGAAAGAACCAAAGCTCTTTGAGGACTGCACTTGAAAGTGTGCTGATGGATTGCTTCGTCGAGATCTCCTTGCAATGACGGAGGAGGTAATCTGCAATCGCTTAATGTGGTGAGGCAATTCGATTCATAAGTTTTTCGTCACTGCGAGGAGGCGTTAGCCGACNTGGCAGTCTATTTCTGTTTGGGTAATATCCAAGCAAGCTATGTCTCTTCAGAGGAAAATCGCTGATGGNTTGCTTCGTCACGATGTCTCTCGCAATGACAGGGGAAGTGAAATGAANTTTTTGAGTAGTCAGAAACAGGNGTTGGAGCACCACGTTATCGCGAGGGCCTTAGACCCGTGGTGATCCAAGTCCAAGAGAAATCNNNGATGGNTTGCTTCGTCGCTAGCTCCTCACAATGANGCAGGGAATGGAATTGCTCAATGTTGTGAATCAATCTGATTAGTGAATGTTTTGTCACTGTGAAGAAGCAGGAGACGAAGCAGCAGCTCAACCCCGTTGGGTACAACTCAATCGTCGAGGGAGCTTTCAAACTGCGACGTTCCTTAGAAAAGCTCTCGGATCTGCTGAAAATTGAGCAAAATTATCTGGAGTGAGGATCACGCGAAGAGCCTGTGGAACCTGCTCACAAAAAGCCGCTAAACCCTTGCCCGATTTCTTCTGTCCTGAATTGACCGCGATTGCATATATTTGACCCCAATCTAGATACACACAATCGACTTCGGCATTGCGCTCTCGCCAATAGAACAATTCACCTGGTTGCTGCGCTAACTCTGCGCCCACAGCCAATTCAAACACCCGTCCGCGCTGTTCGTCACCCAACTGCCTCTGCAAACCAGTAGTCATGGTGTACAGTGCTGGACAAGCTGGTAACATTTTAGGATTAGAACTCCGACTCAGCCAAACCTTCGGTGAATACTTTTGCAACGCGTGCAGCAGAAAGGCATCCGTGTAGAGTTCGATGTAGTGCTAGATCGGTGTTACCCTTGTCCTGAAGTTGGCCAAGCAGCTTGGTGTAACTAATCTCCTGCGCTGGGTAATGGCAGAGAATCTCAAAAGCCTGACGAAACAGGGCTGGTTTGGTGAGCCGGTGGTTGTGAAGAATATCCTTGCCAATCACTGCCTCGACAATCGCATCCTTCATGTAGCCATACCAGCGATCAGGATCAGCTTCGAAAGCCACGGCACCCGGATAGCCACCAAATGCTAGGAAGCGTTCGAGGTCGTAATCAAAGGCAGACCGTAACTCGTCAAACGTCCAGTGGTGCACCCGCATGAGTTCAAAACGTCCTGCCAGGCTTTCAGTCACACCGCTCTGGATTTGCAGCGCACTGGAACCCAGCAACACAACTCGCAGTTGACCAGACCGCCCTAGGCTAACCTGCTGGTCCCAAGGCATCTTTAGCGTCTCAGACCAGTTCTGTACTTTCTGAATCTCATCGATCACCAGCAAGGCACCCTCACCCAACAGAAGAGTCTCTTGCCATTCCTCAATCAACCAGGAGCGATTATCTATCTTATGAAGATCGAGATTCTCGGTGAGGATATAGAATTGGCAATCTGTCATTCAAATTGCTAAAAATCCTTGGTAGTTCACCCCGTTTGAGGAGAAACCTATTGCTGATCACGATATATTGAATCGCGATCACCTACATTTAGCAGGATGATCTCTTGATCTGAGATCTGTAGATCAAGAGTGATGCGGTAAGATAAATTGATAGACACAGAGTGCATACCTTGCAACCGTCCTTGAAGCGCATGCAGTCGGAGCGAGGGGTGGAAAGGATTGAGTTCAAGTAGCTGAAGTGTTTTTCGATAATTCAAGCGTAAATCTGGGTGCTTCCTCAACCATTTTGCAGCACAACGATTGTAGCTTTCAGTGAAAACAAGTGTAAAACTCATGCCAAGGAATCAAGCCGGGCCAGATGTGCCTCTACAGATTCTTTCACAATTCGGCCTGCCTCCACATCAGCCTTTGCCTCTACAAGCGCTGCCTCTAGCTCACATTCTCGTAGATGTTGGTACTGTGCAAGGCTCATTACCACATAACGATCCTTACCACGGAACGATACAATTGCTTCGGAATGTTCCCGTAAAGCTGCCTCGATCGCGGCGACACCACGGGTTTTCAGTTCATTTGCGGAGAGATGACTCATAGTACTTTCTATAATGCAGTTAAAAATACGATAAATAGTATGATATGCTGGTGGTCAGTCTCAACATAATTGAAGCATAAGTAAATTTTCTGCACTTAGACAATCCTACTTCAAACAATGAGAAAATTTCTTGGCTCTGGATTAACGGTTCAAGTGGCTTGAATTTAAAAATGACTGCTAGGAGAGCGCACGGATGGCTTGCTTCGTCACGTTGTTTCTCGCAATGACGGAGGAGGTGAAATCATCTTTTTTGGTTACTTCCGGATAACAGACTTGATTGCATTCCGTCATCGCGAGGGCCGTAAGCTCGTGGTGATCGAAGACTTAGGAGGAAGAGACCAATCTATTACAAGTTGTCCATTGGAGGTACGAGGATGGCTTGCTGCGGCACACTTCTCATCAGCTGCTGAAGTCTCCTGCTACATAATCCGAAGGTGGGATGACACGACCTACCGCATGAGGTTCCTGAAGTAAAAGTTGATCACCCGTGACCAAGATCACATTCGGCTCCTCATCCAAAAGCGCCCACAAGTGGTTATCCTTTGAATCTAGTGATTCGCCCTGTACTTGAGATTCACACCAAAGCGTGTTCGCTACCAGTTCGGTCAACAGTAGCTCGGCTTCATCTACGGTCAACCCATGAAGAGCTATCAGTTTCATCCGTAGCAAGACCGCACGATATTCCGCAAGCAGAGCCGGTGACAGCAAAAATAAAACGTTCCCGTTCAGCATGCCTTCGACAACATGGTTTTCACATTGGACGTTAGTATTCCGGCGATGAGCACATTGGTGTCAACGACAACAAGTTGCATCAGGCTTTGCGCTCGGCTCGCACTTCATCGTTTGCGACTAGTAGTGCGTCCGCTTCAGATAACTTTGCCTGCCTGCCTGCCTGCGTGCCTGCTCAACCAGGGCACGAGCACTTTTGATCGGCTTAATGCACCGCAACCACAACCCCTCCTCAATAATCGACCCGATCGACTGGCCCTGCCGTGCTGCTGTCTCTTTCAATGCACGGTGAAGCTCATCATCCAGCGAAATCGTTAAACGACCCATCAGCGACTCTTGAGTAAAATTATTTTAAAATGATCACCAAAACATCAAATCACACAAAAAAAGACAGCGATGTCAAATGATGCAGCTTTGGTGGTAGCTCTCCACGACCCACACCAAAGCTATGCTTACGGCTACAGGAATTTTTGTGACGAAGGTGGGAAAAATGGATCGCTACGGTTTCTAATAAACCTCGCGATGACGTTAATGGTTGAAATTTCGTCACTGCGAGGAGGGAGCAGCCCGACGTGGCAATCCACCGCACAGCGGGCGGACATCAACGGTTGAAGTCATCACTTTCGCCATTTTCTATTTGCCTTGCATTCATTACGAGCAAGATTGTATAAACAAAGTTTAAACGTTTTTTTGGGGTAGACAATGACAACAGCTATTCTGGATATCAAGCGCTGGGGTAACAATCTCGGTGTACGTTTACCTGTAGGCATCGCTCGAGAGGCTCATCTTCACGAGCATCAGCGGGTGCGCATCGAGGTGGAGCAGGGTCGGGTGATTATTACGCCGCTGGAAAACCAGCAAATCAACCTCGAGCAGCGACTGGCACAGTTTGACCAAGCACGTCACAGTGGAGAAGTGATGGCTACAACTCAACTAGGTACTGAGCAGTTGTAAGGAGAGGCAAAAACTGGGTTCCATCACGGCAAGATATCATTTGGATCGACTGCAACTCCCGGGCAGGATGCGTGATGTGCATCCGTTTCTAGTTCTGTCACCACAAGCCTTCAACGCGAAAACCTCCTTGGTGATCGGTCTGCCAATGACAAAGGCTGAATACAACGCGGATAACCCCTTCGCAGTAGCAGTGGGTCAGGCCAAGGGGTCAGCCGGCAAGACCAGCTATGTGTTGTGCCATCAGCCCAAATCTTTTGACTGGCGTGTGCGTGAGGCTGCACCGCACACCATGGGCAGACTCAGCGATACCTTCTTTGCCGAGATCTGCGCCATCCTTGAACAAATTATTCAGTTGACAGGTCCAAGAGAGCCATTTGGCTAGTAGCTTTAAAATGACTGTTTTTTTCCAGTTCATGGATATCTAGAGGCTAGCATGGCCG
>NYTS01000069.1 GCA_002683655.1 Deltaproteobacteria bacterium | reverse complement strand
AACGAGAGATTAGCCACTGGCGATTATAATCTGATCCACACGCGTACGCAACATATGTCAGCCGACATATATACCAAGTATTTCTCAAACCCTGAGACTTGGCAACGACTGTTGATGCTGATCAATGTATACACTCCCGAGCAGTTGGCTGCTGGAGTGCTAAATCCAATCAACTCCCCGATTGTTAGCGATGATGGACAACCTGTCATCGAAGAATCTGGCCTCAACAGCCAGTACCCTCGAATAATGGAGGGTGATAGCACTGCTCTAACTGACTTTCGCAAGCCAGCCAAAGTAAAACCACCTAAGAAGAAAAAGCAGTACTTGAAGGTGCAACCCCCAGCGGATCAGCTTGATCAGTACCATGCAAACAGCGTTAGGCCTCGCTGGATGCGTTCGTACAGCAATGGCAAGCCCGCTCACCCCAAGCCAACGATGTGTCCAGACGACTTGCATTGGACCGTCATCTTGCTTTGCACCGATCCTAACTCTGTGCTGCAAAGGTATAACGTCTATCACAACTGCAGTGTGGTGGATGTTACGAAGGAGGACGATTTTACGTCTACCTATGGCATGGATCTTGTTCGCAAGACGATCCATGGCTCTGCGAATGTTGTGCTATTTGTGTCCTTCCCTTGTACAGGAGGGTGCCCCTGGAACCTAGGCATCAATAAGGACAACCCCCAATGTGCTGAGCTTCTGCGCAGCCACTGGGCTCTATTCAAAAAGTTATGGCATAATTTTGAAATTATTTTGCGTGAGTTTCCTGACGTTCCTTTTATAATGGAGCTGCCCAGATACAATGGGTATTGGCGGGTTCCTCGCGTCAAACGCTTGCTGAAAGCCAAGCGCGTTCACAACGCTTGCTTTGATGGCTGTCAGTATGGCTTGCAACCAGAGGGTGCCGACACTTCTTCGTGCGAGTACCTTAGAAAACCTTGGCGGTTCGCGACNACTATTCCGAACGTCACTGACTGGCTCTGCAAGACATGCCCTGGTACATCCCCAAAGCATAAGCATGTGACAACCAGGGGTAAGAACGCCCTGCACTCACAATATTATACACCGGAGATTGCGGTTCTGGTGCATATTTCAATATTTCATTATTTCCTTGACAAATATAAAGCTATTGTTTGCCCACTTNCCGATTTGGTTGGTGGATTATCGCCCACAGTCCCACAGTCCCATTCGTGTGCTGTTGCACTGCCTCCGGGGGGTATCTCTANACCTCCTATGGGGCCGCCCCATGGGCCACCTGTTGCGGGGGGCCAATCTCAGGGCCTGGGTACTCCGGTCGCGGGGGGTCTTCCCAACTCAAATCACCTCGCGGGGGGTCTTCCAAATCACCTCGCGGGGGGTCTTCCAAATCACCTACCTGATGTGAATTCCAGGGATTTTCAAAATCTATCGGGCAATGAGAATAGTGCGATTTATAATAGATTTCAAAATGTGAATAGAAATGTTGCCTCCGTGGCGTCCCTAGGGCATGCTACCACCCATAATAGAGGCGCCTGTGTGGCGTCCATAGGGTATGCTGCTACTCCCGGTGGAGATAATAACCCCGGCACCCCACGGNGGAATAACCCTAGAATTTCTAACTGTGTGGCGTCCCTAGGGCATGCTACGACTTCCAATGGAAGTCAGTACCCCAGTACCCCACGGGTGGTTACCCCTAGAATTTCTAGTTGCAACAAACTTTCACTATATAATGAAACNANCGTTGAAGAATTTGAATCTTGGAGTTTTGCATGTTGCCATGTTAGTTCGACAGTTTGTTCCAGTTATTCNATTGCTACTGANGCATTGCANGACTCAAAGGACTGCTGNTCTACTCTGACNATTGACGACAACAGCGACTCCATTACCGTTACCCATATTAATGAAGAGGATAGCTTTATTACTGTTACCAATTTTAATGATGACGAGTGTATTTCATTTGATTCNCATGGTACGTTGAAGACAAACAACAAACCTAATGCTGACAATATTGATTTCCATGATTTAAACAATACTTCATNTGAGGATAAGTCATTGCTTGTTGCCGTTTACTTCAGGGAAGGCCTTGCTACAAGCAGGCCTTTGATGTGCGACCACATGTCAGGTTTCTTGACAGAACAACAGTTATTGAAGGTACATGCAGTTCAACTTCACGTNCNAAGNAGCGGTANGAGAGACAATGGTAAAGGANTGTTGCACACCGTCAGGAGGCCTGGATGGAACAGGCNTGCTNTNGAGGAAGGTGTNTGCGAANTCTTTGGGTATCAAATCAANTTCCAAGTGTACTCCTTATTNCAGGACCTCGGCACTTTTGTCACTGCTGGCTTACTTGGGTCGATTGATTTGGAGTGGTTTGAACACGTGAAATGCGATAACCCGTACTTCTCTTCGGCATTCCTCAACTACTTCTTGTCTATTCGTGAAAATGATANCCCTGCAGATCCGAGCAAACACGCAATTATCGACGATGAAGTTAACCCTACTGACGTTCTTGAAGCNGTTGACAATGGAAAGCGTGGCTACAATCTTTGGCATGAACTTTGCGGTCGACACACCTTCTTGAATGGAGGTCTTTCGATGGGCACAAAATTCAAGAAATCAAGCCGAAAGTGGGATCTTTTGAGCCACCCAGGCAGTCACAAGGTAGCTTCGTGTAATGCGCAGCACTGCTTCTTGCGTTGCATTGACATTCCTCTCGCCGAACACTATNGTCCCGGCGATGGGGANGCTCCTTATCTNGGTCTTATGATTCCCGTGTGTGCCTTCGCAGCTGGGACCAATTGGAGACCTGCCTTGGATATTTTCGTNGTCAACATGGCAAGGCGCTCATGTTGTGAAATGGAATTACAGGAGTACTTCGACATGATACGTCGAGGTCATCTTACTTATCAGTTGTCACAATTGTTCAAACATATACACTTACAGACAGATGAGAATGATTTGTCATTTTGGAATCGATTTGTGGGGCACGGTTTCAGCCTTGAAATGCTTATTCTTGGAATTGTGTTTGATGGATTGGTTACTTTCACTGAAACGCAGGCCAATTTCCGTGAAGGCATTAGATACTTTCCTATNTCCCGAACCTTTCCNTGGATGCACCTCAAACTTGAATGNTCTTTCNATCTCAATTTGCTTGTGTTGCTTCAGATTTGGCTCATCGGTCAATGGGCTTATAACTCTNGNTACGAAGCAACCGGATTAGTGGCAGATCAGTATTTCGATCACATTGTTGGCATCCGCACTGTCACTCAGGATATCATCGATGAGGCGCAAGATGCTGGTTGGATCTTACACCCGACACCTTTCACCATTGGAGCCATACTGCACAACTGGAGCCTTCTTCAGGACAAATGTGTGGTGAGATATAGCGCCCCTATGTCTGTGAGACAGCCTTCAGGAAACCATTGGGTGCTCAACAATGACAAAAGCTTCGTAAAATTTACAGTTGACATGGATCGTACCCAAATCTTTGGTCAACAAGTCAACGATCTATGTTACATTGTGGAAGTTGATACCGGAACCCCTTACAATGAAAAGTTCGCTTTAGTCAGCTATGANAATGGCCCACACTCAGCGTCAGAAATTGTTTACTTCTATGGCAAGTGTATGCGTACCAGAGGCATCCCGATTATCCACAATGACCTTGATGATCCTGTCAATCATTTGGAGAGATGTCTTCAGCACCTTCGCATTCCCTCGACGGAGGACACTTTCCGCCACAAGTCACATGGCTCTGACGGTGAGTATGCGGCCCTAGAGGCTGCATGCGATCCATCATTCTATGAGAAAGGCGTTTCCGACCTCTTGCAGAAGAAGATGGCGTCAACTGNATATTGTCTTGTGAGTACCAGTCTATGTGATGCTGAGGAATTGAATCGAAGACTGGAGGAAGCTCGCAGCCAAACAAGACCAGTTTCAACCTTCCCGCACCAATGTCAAANCAATGGGCCTTCCAGCCNGTATAAATTTGACTTAGATGACGAGGACAACGATACAATGGTTATCACTCCTTGCACCGGTGTGCCTGGTAGATCTTCATCTTATCGCGATGATTTTGGGTTTGGAATGGTCACAAAGGAACTTTTGGATGGGCTTGACACCGACGATTACTTGTGTAGGATTCCAGGTGATGGTCGTCTTGACTCTATGACAACTGAAAAGACATTGCAAGATATTAGATATGATACGAGCAGTACCCATCGGCCAAACAGGTCAAAGATCAGATGTCGCAGTCATTGTGGTCGGTACACGACAGGTGATACTGGAAGCACATTTTGTGCGTCCAGGCGGGCTGTACCATTCCGGTCAGGTCCCGTGACGTATTTTACCACCACTGCCACTGGCGCTGCTGGTCATGATCCTGTTATTGGTTCGATTGTAAACACTTATCAAAATGATGACAACGGGTCAGGCTCAGGCAGAGTTGCATTTCCATCGGATGACAATGAACCTTTATCGAGACTTTACATTGGAGAGCCGTGTCGGCTCGATAGCCCCGATGTTGATGATTGTACACGCCATTACTCTGAATACACTGATGATGATCATGGTGTCCACGCTGGTATCGATCCCGTGCCGCGGATTATTGCCGATGTTATTGGTCGTGATCCTGACGCTGCGTTGGAGATTCAAAGCGCTATCCTGATGTCGTTGCCGAAGCAGAATGGGACATCTCACGCCATGCCGTCATCTTATTCCAGCAATGACAGTGACGCATTTAACGATAATGCCAAAACAATCGCCAAGGCTGTTGCAGTTCGTAATGATCTTGAGCAGGTTGCCATTGACACAGTGCGTGATACTCTGGAGAAACGGCCTGATGTATTGGCTGGAAATGGCATTTCGATGGATGAGATTGATGCTGAAGGCATTGACGAATACCTTCGAATTCCCGGTCTCTGTTGCATGGAAGTCGGTTCAGGTAATGATGACGATCGGAAATTATCAGATGTTTTAAAACTGCTCAGGGACGCAAACATGTTGATGCAAATGATCGGCAGACGACATGTCGTGTCTGATGAAATATCTGAGCAGGTCCCTGCACTACGCCACGATGATACAGAGTCGACAGCTGAACAATCAGTTGAAGAGTTGGTGAAGATTGGTCGAAGAGGAATGCGCAACATTGTGCTTCATGAAAATCTCACCGGCGCTCCTAAATGGACCGGTACTACCAGAAAATACAAGGGCAAGGTGGTTACCGAAGTTGTTATGGCTCAGGCGATCATTGATGAGCGCAGGGCGAAAGCAGCGACCAGCAATGCACCAACAGTTGCTACGGTCGATAACAGAATTGGCAATCCGCCATCACGCAGGAGTGTGCTTGCACGTGGGCAGGCAATTCTTTCTGCTTCAGCATCCAGCAGTTCCAGGGTGAATTTCAACTCTACTCGTGATGCTGAAATCCCGAACAACCCTTCGAGATTGTTCCAAAGTGAGGCTTCTCATTCAGCGCCTGGTGTTGGTAAGTACGATCAGGTCAAACCTTTGACGCCATGTGCTGACAGTCGAGCCTCCAATTATAATAAAGATCAGAGTCGTCAGGCGCCTGCATCTGCGTCCCTACGGCATGCAGATCGCGTGGCCAACTCGCAAACTGCCCTCGCGGAAATGTTCCACAGGGAGTTGCAGGATCCTAAGGCGAAAGCCGACCTTGAAGCTGACTTGGCAAGGTACTCCGGCACCGGTTTATCATCAACTGTTGCTGACGAGATACAGAGTAGTTCTGCCGCAGTCAATGGCGAAGTTGAGGATGTAATCCGTGAAATCGAGAACTTAGACACGTTGCTAATCAAAGATACGGCCACAACGCGTCGCACTTCACCAGATGATAATGTTGGCAGCATGACCGAGACAAACTTTGATGATTTCGAACCTGATTATGATGATGATATGATGGAAGAGACGGTCGATGCCACTGGACAACGTGCAGAATCTGACGACAACTTTGATCAAAATATGGATGATGAATCATCGAGGCATGATGCTCCTGCTGACATGAATGTGTCAACTGAAGAGGTGACCAACAAGAACAGAGTGTTCCAGGACATAATGCAAATGGATACGACTGCTGGTATGAGTGTTTCAATTGAAGAGGCGAGCGACATGAACAAAGTGTTTCAGGACATAATGCAAATGCTTGATGACACCCGACAAGTGACATCGATCAAGGAGATTTTTGAAGTCTCGCACAGTGATTGGATTCACGATTTTCGAGTCAAGGAGATTAATGTCGAGGG
>NYTS01000068.1 GCA_002683655.1 Deltaproteobacteria bacterium | reverse complement strand
CTGGATGAGCACAGTGAGGACATTGCATTGTTAGAGCTCCAAATCTCAGAGATAACTTCATTTGTCCAAACTACGCAATTGCTCCAACGCCAATAATCTTCTTCTAAATTCGTATAGAGAGGACTCCGTGTACTTTTGAGAAAGTCCAACTGACCTCACTAACTCAAATCGAGCAATCTTTTCTACTTATTTTCAAACAAAATCTGTCTTCCAGAAAACTGGCTCAAAGTCTCGTCTTTGCCGACTATTTTTTATTCACATTATCACTAATGAAAAACTGATACTACCTGACTGATTGGGCTTCAGTGGAATGCGTTGTGTGGCTAGAGCCAGCGCTAGTAGAAAACGAGTATGAAGAGAGAGGGTGCGATTGGTTCTGTTTGAATTATATTTATTACCTTTTGCCGTGTCGTGATGTCTTAGCAAGGAAATGGTCGTAGTTGCTATTGAGGTATTCTCGGATATGAGAATGAATATTTGTTTGAGAGTAAAAAAACTCGCTGCCCGCTTGATAGCATCTCACACTCGTTCGAAATCGTTATTGCATCGGCTGGATGCTTTGGATAATTGCCAATAAACATTGCTCTTACAAGAAACCGGCTTCTAGTGCCTCTTGCTCTACTTCTTCGAAATCCTGCATCACTTTGATCTCAGCATCTTTCTCTGTGTAGCTACAGTGTTCGATCAGGTAACGCTGTAAGGCGTAAGTCAGATACGCTTGGTACTCACGATTGTACTGATTATCCATAAATATTCTCTAATTTTATTTTTTCATATTAGAAAACGTCCCATCTCTTTTACTCCAAGTAGGAATCACAGGTGCTTGAACTAACTAGACACAGTAGTTTTCTTCGTATTGAACTATTCAATTTGGTATCGAATTATCAACACACAGACCCTATATTGCTGAATTAAGTTTCAGAGTTTAATTTGTTGAGTTCACATAACTTGGGTACTCAGGCTGATATTATTCACTGTTGCCAATCAAAAAAGTTTCTTTTGCATTCATTTCATGAACTGGATAGACTCATTTAAATTAGCAGTTTTAGACTGCTATAATTCAGAGAAAACAGGTTACAGAATAAAAGTAACTGATTCTATAATGATTGTTTACGAACGCTCTTTGCACTAACTTGCAAAGGATAGCGTACTATCTTAGAGGCGAAGCAAAATTCACTTTGCTCATTGATCAACAGCTAACTGAGGAAGACCATGCCCAGCGTACAAGAACTTGAGAATCAGATTGCAGAACTGCAAAAGCAAAGAAAAACTGCGTTACGGGATGAAAGAAACAAGGATCTGTCTCTCGTCAGGGAAATGTGCAAGAAGCACGGATTTACTGCGCGGATGCTGAAAGGATACTTGGCGGAAGGAAGAAACAGAAGGAAGACGTAAAGATTACGCTAGCGGATTAAAGCTATCCGAATTTGGTTACATTGAATGAGGGGAGCTTTAATCTACTTTTCCTCAGGCTCGTAGCTCAGATCACCGACCTCAAACCAGGCCCAACTCACCTATAATCAACCCATCTTCAGGCGTAAAGATCTACCGAGTTCGGTGATTTTTTCGAATCTTCTACTGGCTTCTCTGCTGCTAATATTTCTAGTTTGAAGATCAGATCTGCGTTGGGAGGAATACCAGCTCCAGACATTCCAGAAGGACCATACGCTAGCTTGGCAGGAATTTTCAGTTGTAGCTTAGTACCAACCCGCATTCCCTCCATGGCTTTTTCCCAGCCCTTGATGACCATGCCTTCGCCATGATTATATTCAAAAGGCCGCCCCTTGTCGATGCTGCTGTCGAACTTGGTGAAGTCGCTAGCTAACCAGCCTTCATAATGAACGCTGAGCTTACTGCCAGTTTCAACTTTCTCCCCCTTGCCCAACTCCTCAACATAGACCATCAACCCACCGGGTAACTTCTTGAAGGAAGCATCCATCGCCAGTTCAGGAGGTGGATTTTCTTCCTTTACACCATTGGCTTCTTCCCCTTGTTTGCCTTCATCAGTGACAGGGGGAGTGTACTTGGTGCGCAGGTTGGTAAAGGTGTTATTGCTGATATTCATCTACACCGAAATGCGTTGCTTGCCGAATTGGGCTGATCCATCAAAATAGTAACCCGAATCGGAGAATTGTCATCACCTTGAGCCACTCCTTGGCTGACATCCATATAAAGCTTGACCGACTCACCTTGCAGGTTGTACTGATCGGTTTGCACTTGGGCGTTGCCTTCCAACAAGATCAGTTGGGTTGCTTGCTCCATCCTGACAGAATCAGCACGGGCTACTCGCCCAGGCTGCTCGAAGCATACCGCTCGTTCCGCATAGACTGTTTGAATCTGCTGGGTTGCATCAAACTCCACCTGGACCCGACCACCGTAGATCCGTAGCTGTTCTGGTGACTTGAAAAGCTCTACCGCTCCTTCCAGCAAAAGACGCCGAACTTGGTTGTTGAGCGTTGCCTGAACTGCCTGTAGAGTCACCATCTCTGGAGAATCACTGGTTGGTGGCAATTCCTCTAGACTATTGAACGCTTGCTGTCGACGAATTTCATCCAGGTCTAATTCCATCCGAGCAGGCTCCGCTTCACTGCGTCCCTGTAGGAGCACCTGTTGTCTTAGCAGGTCGGCCTGCATTAAATTGCCACTGATTTTTCCTTGCTTAGTGCTAGCACGAAACTCTTCATTGAAGCGCAAGATCTGGACCGGTCCTCGCACATCTTCGTTCGCGAAGCCTTCTTCTGCACGCTCATAGAATAGAAATCCGGCCTGCAAGGTTCGCTCCCACTGTTCCACCTCTACAGCCCCCTCACTACGCATTTTCTCGTACTTTTCTTGGCGCACCAAGTTGAGTAACTCAGAGCGGAAGCGTAGCTGTTCTCGTGGCAATTCTCCCTGAACTTCACCACGAAATACCAACTCACCCTTTTTCTGATCACCACTGAATTCTCGGGCTTGCAGTTGTAGACGTCGCATCTCAGCAAACTGTTCAATCTGTTCTAGCGCTTCGGTTGTCGGGGAACGCGGCAACTTCTGCAGCGCAGCACGCAGATCTTCTTTCGTGTCAAAACGAATTCCTACCAAAGACCGCAGATCCCTTAGAATTTCCAATGGTAAACCCGCCTGACGCAAATGGATCAGGGTGTTGCTGGAAAGTTCATAAGCATTGCTACTCTGTGCCCAGACAAAATTGGTGAGGCAGCAGAAGATCAGCGACAGCAAGCCGATTCGGAAGCGCATCATAGTGTCACCTTATAGAGGAGTTTTGCTTGTAGTGCAGAGCTGCACGCGAGAAGGAAACAAACAAAGGATGTGGGGCGAAGGGCTTTGATTTCAACTCTGGATGGTACTGGCAGCCAATGAACCAAGGGTGATCTGCCAATTCAATGGTTTCTACCAGGTCGCGATCCGGATTTCTGCCAGAAATCACCAATCCTGCAGATTCTAGTTGAGGAACAAATTCGTTCATCACTTCATAGCGATGACGATGACGCTCACGAATCTCTGGTTTAGCATAGATTTGCGCAATCTGAGTTCCTTCCCACAAGTGAGCCGTATATGCTCCAAGACGCATTGATCCGCCAGTATTTTGTTGTCCGTGCTGCTCTGACATTAAATCAATCACATTTTCATCATGGGGACTCCGAAATTCTCCAGAATTGGCATCCTTCAGATTGGCAACATTGCGCGCGAATTCAATCACAGCCATCTGCATTCCCAGACAAATGCCAAAGAAAGGAATTTGTTGTTCTCGTGCATGCTGAACAGCCAAGATTTTTCCTTCTGTACCACGTTCTCCAAAGCCTGGTGCAACCAACACAGCATGAGCGGGAGCTAGCATTGGCCCAACTGTCTTTTCCGTGATTTCCTCGGAGTTGATATAGATTAGGTTCAGACGCAGGTTGCAGGCAATGCAGCCATGCACGAGCGCTTCGTTGAGGCTTTCATAGGTGTCCCGCTGATTGACGTACTTTCCAACAAAGGCAATGGTAATTTCATCAATTGGTTCTTTGTAGGCTTCCACAATATCTACCCAATTCTGAAGCTTGGGGCGTCGTGTCCACATCTGCAGCAACTCAATGATTTTGTCATCAAGCTTCTGCTTGTGATAGACGAGCGGAATCTCGTAGAGAAAATCAACATCCAGCCCATCAATCACTGCATCNACAGGNACATTGGTGAACAAGGCGATCTTCTCACGCAANTTNTCNGGNAAAGGTTCTGNNGTCCTGCAGATCAGCATATCTGGCTGAATCCCAATCTCNCGTAGCTTNCCNACNCTGTGCTGGGTNGGCTTGGTCTTCATCTCTGTNGTATAGATGATCAGNGTNAGGTGAATNTAGAGAGTGTTTTCACGACCATAATCATGNCGAAACTGACGGATCGCCTCTAGAAAGGGTAAGGANTCNATNTCNCCNACGGTNCCGCCNATTTCNACGATNGCNATATCTACATTNTCACTNGCCCGNAGNACTGCTTCCTTGATCTCATCAATNACATGAGGCACAACCTGAACAGTTGCACCCAGNTATTCACCNGCNCGTTCCTTNCGAATGATTTTATCGTAGATCTGCCCCGTTGTGCAGTTGTGAACTCGAGACACGACAGCATTGGTATAGCGCTCGTAATGCCCCAAGTCCAAATCAGTCTCTGCCCCATCCTCAGTAACATAAACCTCACCGTGTTGGAAGGGATTCATGGTTCCTGCATCAATATTGATGTAAGGATCTAGTTTCATCAGACTGACGGTTAGGCCACGGCTCTCGAGCAAGGCACCAATGGAGGCTCCGGCAATGCCTTTGCCCAGGCCCGAAACAACACCACCGGTGATGAAGATAAATTTGGTCTGCATAGTTGAATATCGACTGGTGATGGACGCTATCGGCAGGAAATCTGTTATTGAGAGGAGCTTGGCAGGACACTCCGGCCCATTGCCATGAAGAGCAAGTCAGCGAGGTCTGCGGCTTGCGAATCGCAAGGCTTCTCTGTATACAGTTTAGTTGCTGATTTGCAAATCTCTTCTGCCTAAAAAAATCTGCATGCCCAATCTGCTTTACATTGATCATGATCTGACACGCTTGGGTGAGATTCAACACCAACTTTCGGAACACTTCCAGTTGGAAGTCGCTTTCAATGGCTGGGAAGGCTTCGCTAACTCCGTCATGAACAAGCCAGATGTTGTTTTGCTGAATCTGGAACTGCCTGTGATGGACGGATTGGAACTGGTGCGCTTGGTTCGTACAGAACCCAATTGTGCGCATTTGATCCTACTTGGTTTTTCTCTGAAAGAACTTTCCTCAGAATTTGCCGAAACAGCCGAAAGACTCGGTTTGAATCGGTTAGTTGAATATCCTTTTGCTCAGCAACTACCAGCAGAACTATTCAAAATGCTGCCTGTTGCCACACAGGACTGATTCCTTCGATCAACCTACCAGCTGTCAACCCAACTTCGCCCGACTGTTTTGCCTTCCAATCCCCAGCAGCTCCATGCCACCAACAACCAACTAAGGTTGCCTCCAAAGGATTCAAGCCTTGCGCCAGTAGTCCTCCAATCATCCCACTGAGGACATCTCCAGAACCTGCTGTTGCCATTCCCGGATTGCCTGTAGGATTGATGAAGACCTGTCCATCTGGAGTACCAATCACCGTGAGTGCTCCCTTGAGCAGCAGAATTACTCCCCACATCTGTGCCCAGTGACGCACAGTAGCCACACGTTGTCGCTGAAATTCTGAGACAGGCTGGCCAATCAAGNGGGACAACTCCCCCGGATGTGGTGTTAGTACAGCCGGAATTCCTCTTTCACGAAGCCAATCCGGATCAAGCGCATTCAGCCCATCAGCATCAATCAGAACTGGCAACTCTCTCACTGCCAGTAAAATCCCCTCCAACAATGCTGGGATTTCTTCGTTGGTACCGATGCCACAACCCACAACCAGCGCACTGTAGCGTCGCAATTGGGGTCTCAGTTCGGATAGAGCATTCACTTGCCAAATATCTTTTGTCTGAGATGCTGACCAAGTCATCACTTCTGGAACGCNGAGAAGCCGATCTCGTAAAGCGCCTGGTACTGCTGCAGTGACTAGTCCGGTTCCCACCTGCAAGGCTGCTTGACTCGCCAACTGTACCGCNCCTGCCATTCCTGCCTGACCACCCAGCACCAGCAAATGGCCAAAAGTCCCCTTGTGGGCTGTGATCGGACGTTTTGGAAGAGCTTGTCGAAAAAAATTCTCTGTCAGCAGGTAAGTGGACTTCTCCCCAGTTGGCCAATGCGGAGGAATGCAGACATCGACAACATGAATCTCTCCAGCTTGTTCACGACCAGGATGTTGCCACAACCCAATCTTGGGAACCTGAAAGGTGACCGTAGTCTCACAGCGTGTTGCTGTTTCCAGTATCTGACTTTCATCTGCCGAAATTCCCGAAGGCAGATCCACACCGATTACTTCTGCAGGGCTGGCATTGATGGCTGCAATCCAATCTGCGTATAGACCAACAATAGGACGTTGCAGACCAACTCCAAAGATAGCATCCAGAACAACGTCTGCTTCTTCAATGGCTTGTACTGCAGCAGGTTCTGGGAAAGTCAGAGTGGGACCGAAATTTTGCCAAAGACGGAAGTTCTGCTGAGCATCTGGAGTGTTAGGTTCTTGAAGGCAGACTACCGAAACAGAATAGCCCCGGTTGGCCAATAGACGGGCTGCCGCATAACCATCTCCACCATTGTTGCCGCTTCCACAGCAGACACAGATTCTCCTGGAGTTTGGATAGCGTTGTTCCACCCAGTCTGCGACAGCCCGAGCCGCATTCTCCATTAGTAATAGGCCAGGTAGCCCGAGTTCCTCAATCGCTCGGCGATCCATCGCCTGCATGCTCACAGCATCTGTTAAGCGGTCACAACAATCGAGGAGGTTGGCTTCTATCATCTTGGCTTTGTGTATCTTGACAGTAGCAGGTCGACACCCAGTCTATCCTGAAATGGGCAATCAGATGATCTAGTGAGTATTTTTTACTAATCATGTATTTCAGCGCGCCAGCAAATCTGCTACAGCTTTCAGAACCTGTTTGAGTTCTTTTTCCAGAGTAGCCAATGAATCCGGAACCACGTTGCCTTCGCGCAGTTGTGCTTCAGCAGTGCGAGACGCCGTCTCCAGTCCTTTAGCTCCCAGACTACCAGCAATTCCCTTCAGGGTATGGGCGAGCCGAGCAGCGTCTACCAGATTTTCTTCCNCAAGTAATTCCTGCATCTTTTCCGCCGTGCTGGACTGGTTACGCTGAAAGACATCCAACAGACGTAGGTACAGCGAGGTATTTTGGTTCAGACGATTCAGAGCGGTTGTGATCGCTAGCCCAGGAACATTGGCAGGCAATTCTTTTGGTGGTGACTCCAGTAGTTGATTGGTCGGCACGGTGGTCTCATTTTTCTTGGGTGGAATCCATTGGAGCAGTTTGCTCAACAGCAACTGTAACTCAATGGGCTTGGGAATATGATCGCTCATCCCCACTTCTAGCGCCTGCTCACGGTCTGTATGAAGAGCATTGGCGGTCATGGCGATAATGGGCAATTCCTTGAATTGTTGTAAGCGCCTCAAGAAGCGAGTTGCTTCATAGCCATCCATCACAGGCATTTGCACGTCCATCAATACTAGATCATAGGACTGGCGTCGTAAAACATTGAGGGCCTCCTGACCATTCGGAGCTACATCTACCACGAAATTACGCTGCCGGAGCAGTTCGGTAGCCAGTTGCTGATTGAGTTCGTTATCCTCAACCAATAGAATTCGTGATCCACGAATTTTGCTGAGATCTGGCTCCACCATCTTGTTACTTTGGAAAGAATCCGTGCCATCAGGGTCTGTATTCGGCTGGAGTAGATTGTTGAGAGCCGTGTGTAGGGCCAGCTTTTGAATCGGCTTGATCAGCATCCCACTGACTCCTGCCTGCTGTGCCCGAGGCCAAAGATCATCCCGACCGTAGGCCGTCACCAGCAGGATTTTTGGCAACTTTTCCAACTCCAGTTCGCTCCCAATTAGTTTGGCTGTACGAATGCCATCCATCCCTCCACCGAGGCGCCAGTCAATCAACACCAAATCAAAAGCTCCCCGTCCTACTCTTCGTAGAGCTTCTTCACCAGAATGTACAGCCTCAGTTTGTAATTCCAAGGCCTGTAGTTGTTGCTCCAGGATCTGGCACGAGGTCCGATTGTCATCCACAATGAGAGCACGCAGATTTCTGCAGTTAGCAATCATCTGACGGGAAGCTGGACGGGAAGAAGCCATTCTCAGGCTCAACTCAAAAGAAAATGAAGTCCCTTGGTGTACGGTACTCTGTATACGAATTTCTCCTCCCATCATCTCCACGAGTCGCTTGCAGATCGCTAGACCTAGCCCTGTACCACCATATTTCCGAGTAGTCGATGAATCGACCTGAGTGAAGGATTGGAACAACTGAGACAGCTGTTCTGCAGGAATACCAATGCCCGTGTCCCGAACCGTAAAGCGTAACCGGATGATGTCTGTCGCACGCTCCAACTCTTCAACGGCAATGACAACCTCACCCCGTTCGGTGAACTTGACTGCATTGTTGGTCAGGTTTGTCAGGATCTGACCAAGCCGCAAGGGATCTCCAACCAGTTGTGCTGGGAGACTTGGTGGCACATCGAAAAGCAACTCAATATTTTTTTCCAGCGCTCGGATCGAGAGCATCGTTGAGACATTCTTGAACACTGAATCGAGGCTTAAGTTTGTTTCTTCCAACTCCAGCTTGTTGGCTTCAATTTTAGAGAAGTCAAGAATATCGTTGATGATGCCAAGCAGTGACTGTGCTGAGCTTGCAATCTTGTCCAGATAGTCACGTTGCTGTGGATTCAGACTGGTTTGAATACACAGTTGAGCGAGCCCAATGACCGCATTCAACGGTGTGCGGATTTCGTGGCTCATATTGGCGAGGAACTCACTCTTGGCCGCATTGGCGGCCTTGGCCGCTTCCATCGCTTCGTGCAGACTTCGCTCATACTGCTTCTGGACCGTGATATCTTCCTGCATCACAACCACACTGCTGAGATCTCCGTTATCCTCCAGNACAGGAGCCACCAACATTCTTGCCCAGTAGTCCTGATTGTTTTTGCNGCGAGCCTGGAGTTCTCCTTGCCATTCTTGTCCTACAGTGACTGTCTCCCAGAGTTCTCNATACGCATTGTTTGTCGAGTCTGTCTGNTAGAATTGCACCATCTGCTGACCACAAACATCTTCCTCCGCAAAACCAGTNACTTCGATGAACTTCCGGTTCACGTATTCAATACAACCGCTACGATCCGCAATGATCGTCATCGCTGAGCTAAAGCGAACTGCATGTGAGAGTTTGCGCATGGTCTGCTCAGCCTGCTTTCGAGCGCTGATTTCCCGCACAGAAACCATGATCATCGTACCCTGACTGGTTTGGGAGCGAACGGCGCTGATTTCCACTGGGAGAACGTTTCCAGATTGATGTCTTGCAAAGCACTCAACACTCCGACCCTGACCATCTGGAGGCAACAGTGTAATTTCCTGAATCTTTGGCATTGCCTGTGTTGGCTGGATCAGCAGGTCGGCAAGACTTCGCAGATCTAGATCCTCCCGGCTATAGCCAAAGATTTCCTCAGCCCAGGTATTGNCAAAGGTGATCTTCCACTCAGTATTCAAGACAAACAGGGCATCCGGTACGTTCTCTAACAAAACCCGATAATAGGAGGCCATGTTGGCCAGCGTAATTTCACGGTTTTGCTGATCTTGGGAAAATGCGGATTCCTCTGAATTCATGGGCATAACTCCACGAAAGCTAACAAAAAGTCACAAAAATCAACATCATCTAAGAAGCACTAACAGAGAGCAATATTTTTGTGGAAAAATGAGGTAGGAAGAGGCTGGCCTGTGATCAGCCAGCCTGAAAAGAGGGAATCTGGTAGTTGGTCTCAGTTGACNAATAATCCACCGTATTCTACGAAGAAGGGAACAAAGACAAGGCTGAGAATCGCTGACANCTTGATCAGAATGTTCAGTGAAGGACCAGAGGTGTCTTTCAAGGGATCACCTACCGTGTCACCAACCACAGCAGCTTTGTGAGTATCGGTTCCCTTTCCACCCAGGTTCCCAGCTTCAATGTACTTCTTGGCATTGTCCCAAGCCCCTCCAGAGTTGGCTGAAGAAATTGCCAAAACACCGCCAGCGACCAATGAACCAGCTAATACTCCNGCCAGTGCAGGAATACCAAAGAGGAAGCCTACAACGATTGGAGTACTTAAAATTAGGATACCAGGAGGAATCATCTCACGGATGGCGGCCTTGGTCGAAATGGCAACACATTGTGCATAGTCTGGCTCGGCCTTGCCCTCCATGATGCCATCAATCGTACGGAACTGACGGCGTACTTCCTCAATCATGTCAAAGGCTGCTTTTCCAACGGACTTCATAGTCATTGCTGAGAAGAGGAAGGGCAGCATGGCACCTACAAAGAGACCAGTCAGTACCAATGGATCCAGCAAGCTGATACTAGCCATCAGGTCAACATCTGGCTGCAGATAGTCAGCACGGGTCAGGAAGGCAGCAAATAGAGCCAACGCCGTCAGGATCGCGGAACCGATTGCGAAGCCTTTGCCAATCGCAGCGGTCGTGTTACCAGCAGCATCCAGCACGTCGGTGCGCTTGCGCACACCCTCTTCCATTCCGCTCATTTCNGCGATACCGCCAGCGTTGTCAGCCACTGGACCGTAAGCGTCGATCGTCAAACCAATGATCAGAGTGCTGAGCATACCCAAGGCAGCAATCGCTACTCCGTACATCCCACCAAAGTAGAATGGCACATAAATGCTGACAGCAATCGCTAGAATCGACCCGACAGAACTGTGATAACCAAGTGCCAGGCCAAAAATTATGTTGGTGGCTGCCCCAGTTTCCGAAGCTTTAGCTANTTCCCGAACAGGTGCGAAGTCGTGGGATGTATAGTATTCTGTTAGGAGACCAACAGCCAGTCCAGCAACTGCACCAGCGAAGTAGCACCAGTAGATACCAAGATTGGTATATTCTGAGCCACTGATCACGAAGGTCGCAGGCAGAGCCCACTTGGTCACGAAGAACATCACGACCACACTGAGAATCGTGGAGACGATTAGCATCTTCTTGAGAGTTGGAGCCACGTCTTTCTCTTCTTGCACCCTTGCTGTGAACATCGTGGCTAGCGCTAATGGGATACCAATCGCGGTGATTAGGATCGGGAAAAGCAAAGCTTCCAGATTTGTGGCAAAAGCAACAGCACCAATCACCAGCGCAGCACAAGTACTTTCAGCACAGGAACCAAAAAGATCTGCGCCCATTCCGGCCACATCACCAACATTGTCACCAACGTTATCTGCAATCACTGCAGGATTNCGTGGGTCATCTTCTGGAATCCCTTGCTCTACTTTACCGACTAGATCTGCGCCAACATCTGCAGCCTTGGTAAAAATACCTCCACCCACACGACCAAATAGGGCAATCGAGGAACCTCCCAGACCAAAACCTGCCATGACTTCCATAAGGATGTGCGTATCTACTCCAGAAGGTAGCAAGCCCACCAACATCAGGTACACACCCATCAGTCCGAGCACGGCCAAACCAACCAAGCCGAAACCCATCACTGCACCAGACTGCAAGGCAACCTGAAAAGCACGGGAGATCGATGTTTTTGCTGAAACTGTTGTGCGTGCATTGCCAATCGTCGCAATCTTCATTCCGATAAAGCCAGAGACCATAGACACACCGGCTCCAAGCAGGAATGAGAGCGCTGTATACAGACCCTCGTTCAAATTGGCAGTGTGTGGATCATCCACTAAAAATGAGATCAGAACTGCGAATGCCACCATGAAATAGATCATGTAGCGATATTCTTGGGTCAGGAAGGCCATCGCTCCCTTGGAGATCGCACCGTGAATCTTGCGCAGGCGTTCTGCTTCAGCAGGGTCAGAGATGCCCTGAGTCAATGGAATTTGTGAGACCTGACGGGCATAATACAGGGCGATCAGCAGCCCAAAGACCGACAGGACCAAAATGAGCGAAATGGTCATGAGAGACTTACTCCGTTGAGAAATGAGGTGGAAACAGAAGGAAAGGAGTGAAGGCTAGGCGCGCTTGTAGCGTGTTCCGGACTTCTCTGGTGCGGGCCACGCCTCCGAGACTCCATGCTCTTCCAGAGGAGGAGTCACCAAATGGAAAGCCGCTAAGTGTAAGAAACTGCTACTGAAATTGCAAGGATTGATTTGCCGCGAGCGAGGGCAGACCGCAGCAGCAAAAGCGGTCTGTAAAAGAGAGATCGATCAGCTCATGTTGTCTGTGACAAAGTCCCAGTTCACGAGATTCCAGAAGGCCTCCAGATACTTTGGGCGAGCATTGCGATAGTCGATGTAGTAGGNGTGTTCCTAGACATTACAGGTCAGCAATGGTGTACTTGCTCCGGTCAGAGGAGTTGCTGCATTGCTGGTGTTCTCCAGCGCCAGCTTACCATCGGAATTCTGCACCAACCAGGTCCATCCGGAGCCGAAGTTGTTGACCGCCGAATTGGTGAACTGCTCTTTGAACGCATCAACAGAGCCGAAGGAGCCCTGTAGCGCTGAAGCTAGTTTGTCATTAGGTGCTCCACCTCCATTGGGGCTCAGGCAGTTCCAGTAGAAGGTATGATTCCAAACCTGGGCTGCATTGTTGAAAACACTGTCATCAGGACTTGTCAATGGCTTTATGTAATGAGCATAAATGCAATTTTAATTTACATTTTTAGGGTTGTTTGATAATTTTGTGTTGTCTTCTGGAAAGTAAAAGACAGTAAATTTCGATTAAAAAATTTCTGTTGTAGCACCCCTTTTCAAAGACTTTTCTTTAAGTTTATTCTGATACTTAACACCCTCAAACTGAGTCTTTCAAATGAAATACCTTTTAACTGTCATGTTGCTCAGTGCACTACCGTTCAGTCTACTTGCCCATGACAATGGTACATTTCACTTTTTTGATAGCGCGCTAAACACAATATTTTTTATTGCGTTTTCCACTGCGATATATGTTTCATTAAAGAGGCAAAAATGAAAGAGATTATTTCAGGTTTTCTAAATTCAAATTTCGATATAGAAACTGTATCTGCTCACTGCGATATCCCCTGCAAAATATATGATCCAATCAGTGCGCAGATTGCGACGTTAACTATGATTCGGATAGTCGATTTGATCCAAGAGTTGGACACTTCAGAGTCTGCTTCTCTTGAAAACAAGGCTCAATTTGTGCGATTAGTTCTTCAGAAGGAAGAGCACGGTCTCAAAGTAAAAGAAGAGATAAGAGTTATCTGGGGAGACTATTTTAAGACACCACAATTTGAATCATTTCCAGAGATCCACGATCTTACTCATTCTATTATGCTTGAATGCTCTAAATCAAAACAGAATTTGAGTAAAGACTCTACCCTTAAACTTTTGCAAAAAGTTAATCGATTTGCTGAAATTTTTTGGCTCTCCAAAAACGTTAAGGTGTTTAGACAAGTATGCCCTTATCCACCCCAGCAAGAGCTTATTTATCCTGATTTAAAGTAGTTTTTGATTCATTTCTATTTGAGAGCCTTCAGAGTTACAGGGGTAAGTATGAGCCCCTGTTTGACAAACGGCTCCTATGTGATAGTAATTAGCCCTTGGAATTTTTTATTGGATAGAAAACCAATTCTTTGTTTCCATCACAAGCACTATGGGAAAATTGTCAAACGTCTGAAATCAACCAAAAATGATTATTTTTGGTTTGATAGTGATAATCCAGAAGGTATAAGTTCTGACCAAATTGGGCCNATTGCTAAAAAAGAAATAATTGGCAGAGTTTTAATTCTTCTAANAAGATGAATAACAATGCAATAATTATTTTCTAGCANAATGATTTTTTAAAATTAGTTTTCACAGCATGATATTTATTCTCCATTCCTGCTGATTGTATACATACTCATCTAGCAAAATTTTTGGGAACTGAAAGTATGTGGTGAGAACAAATTCTAGTTTCTGAGGAATGAACCAGAAACCTGATGCAGAAAATCAAAATTCTACTTACCAAAAATATAGATATNTAATATATATTTTTTAAACTCTATTTTAAATATTATCTCCTCACAAAATATTAAAAATATTCCAACTACGTTAGTGAAAAAAATAAATTTTATTTCTGCCGCAAATCTCAATAATAATTTACAATTAGTTATTGAAAATAAAAAATCTTGTAAATAGTGTAATAGTTTCTCATTAATCAGCTATGAAAAATATTATTTATTTTTTGAGAATCTGATGTTATCAGTTTAAATAAAATTAGTTAAACATATCAAATATATTTGTATGTGTGTTTGCAAACCTGAAAAACAATAAATTTATCTCAAAAAAATATTATTTTTTCCCGATAACAGCTAATTCTGACCATTGGGTTGTGTAGTGTGGAGATCGATGTTGCTGGAGTGGCAACCCTTTGGCTCCTGTCAAGGTGTGAGCCAACTGTAGTACATTGCACCCCCAACGTTGCTGGAGTCCCGTAATAGCTTGCTGCAGTTCTGCTCTCGGTTGCCACGCTGTGCCCATATTCCAGGAAGGCTGATCGGGTTCCAGACCAAAGAGCATTACCCCGCAGCGGTTATAGGCCACACCCGAACGATAGGCCTGTTCCAATAATGCAAAGGCACAATGTTGGAGTTCCCACAGATCATCCGTTGGTTCTATGACCGCTTGTCGGCTACCGAAGTAGCGAACTTCTCTGTGAAAACGACTGGTGTGCAGAAAGACCTGGATTCCGCTTGCCCTTAAATGATGCCTACGCAAATGCTCCCAGCCACGTTGCAGGTATCGTCCAAGGGCTGGACGCAATTCTGTCAGCTGGTACAGCGGTTGACCGAAGGAACGACTACGCACCAGTGAGCGCGGGGGAGGACTAGTTTCTTCCAAGGAAAGACAGGGTTCTCCACGTAGTTCCAAAGCAATTCGCTGCAATACCACATTGGCGACAAGCCGGATCATGGCAGGATCAGCAGCTGCCAAGTCTGCAGCATTCTGCCAACCTTCGGCCTCCAGACGCCGTGCCCAACGCCTACCAATGCCCCAGATCTCCGTCAATGGGGTCGCTGAAAGCTGCTGTTGAAGAATTTCCAGATCTTCTGGCATGGACCAGATCCCTGCGGCTTCCTTCCGCCGTTTGGCCTGTCGATTGGCCAACTTGGCTAGTACCTTCGTTGGGGCCAACCCAATCGAGACAGGAATACCAGTATCTCGCCGGACCCGTGCCCGCAATTGTTGAGCGAAGGCTTCTCGCTCTGTCTGTTCGCTACCGGGAATCTCGACGAAGGCTTCATCGATTGAATAACGTTCCACCCGTGGACACTGAGCCTCCAGCGTTTGCATCACCCGCTGGCTGAAATCTCCGTAGAGTGGATAGTTGCTGCTGAAAACAACAGCCTTAGCCCGATGCAACTCTGGTCCACACTGAAAGTAGGGAGTCCCCATCGCCACCCCCAATTGCTTGACCTCCTCACTACGGGCGATCACACAGCCATCGTTGTTGCTGAGAACGGCTACCGGCACCTGTACCAGGTCTGGCCGAAAGACTCGCTCACAGGAAACGTAGAAATTGTTGCAATCAACCAGCGCTAGGCAAGGTTCAGAGCTTGTGGATGACATAGGTCACTACTCCCCAGACAGCAAAGGCATCATCCACCGTCACTTTGATGGATTCATAATTTTCGTTTTCTGGACGCAACTCAATCTGACCTCCATCCTGCCAAAGTCGCTTTAGCGTAAATTCTCCATGCAGCGAAGCAATCACAATCCGGCCCTTGCGTTGCTCGATTGACCGATCTACTACCAGCAGGTCTCCATCGAAAATTCCAGCCTGGATCATTGAATCTCCAGCGGCTCGGACAAAGAAGGTTGAGGTTGGACGGGGAATCAGGTGCTCATTGAGATCCAAGCGCCCTTCCAGATGATCTTCTGCCGGTGAAGGGAAACCCGCAGAGACTCCCATACTGAAGATGGGCAGTGAGCGTTCGGCACCAATTTCCAAGCCATGTATTGAAGCGATGCTACCGTCAGTGATCAGTGGACGACGGCGTGGGAGAACGGAGATCGACATCAGAGCAACTCCTTCCTGAATAAGGGTTCAAACAAATCTGCATCTAGCCATGAAAAGAGTTTGCCAGGCGACTCTTATGATCAACTGCAACTGTTGAATCCGCTCATGTTCCGCTAAACCATTCTCATTTCACTCAAAAATCCTAGAATTTTGTGGAGAGTGCGCTAGGGTTGGGAAAACAATATTTTTGAAAAAAGTTCTCCTCCCCAACAGGTGCATGAGCACAAGTTATCGTTCAAGAAATCTTCGTAGTTTGGCGGGAGCGCTGGCTGTATTGCTGCTGATCTGGCTCAGTGTGATCCCAGTGCATGTCCAACATGTGGATGGATTCCGCACACCAACAAGTGCTTTTGTCTCTGCAGACTTGGCAGAGCACCTGGATTGTCCACCCTTCCCACTGACTCCAGTTTCTACTGATACAGAACCGTGCCCAGCCCTGCTAGCTTGGAACGCTGGGGGCGCCACACTTGTTCTGCCTCCCATGGCCCCGATCCTTGGGCAGTTTCCAGTCCACATGCTTGGTACTCTCCCCTACCAGTCTCCTTTTACTGCAAAGGCCTGGCTGAGTCTGGCTTCCCTGCGGGCTCCTCCTCCATTCTGATCCATTCTTGCCAAAATTACTGAGCGTCTGTTGTTTTCCTTGAAACTCTGAAGAACATCGGACGTTTCGAAATACTCTCCGTGTCAATAGCTACCTGCGATTCGATCACTTCAGGTCCTTTGATCATCTGGGCAGTAAAAGGAGAGAGTGCAATTTTTCTCTGCAGTGAGACCGGAGGACTGAGCTTTAGCGCTCCGGCTATGTTCAAACTGTGGAGCAACTACTCCTGAGTGAAGAATCAACAATGAAACAAATTTCAAAAATATTTGGCTTATTCATCGGCTTGTTGTTCATGCTGGACATTGGTGTTATGTTCGCGCAGTCCATGGCTGAAATAGGTGTCACCAANGGTTGGATTCGGGCGACACCTCCCAATGCCAAGATGGGGGCTGCCTACCTGACTGTGATGAATCACCAAGATCAGGCGGATGCCCTGATTGGGGTCAGTTCACCTCTGGCTGAAGTAGTGGAGATCCACAACGTCAAGGAAGAGAACGGTATGCTGAAGATGCACCCTTTGGGTTCTCTTGAAGTTCCGGCAAAGGGCATGGTGATGCTCAAGCCCGGTGGCTATCACATCATGCTGATCAACTTGAAGCAGGCACCTAAGCTTGGGGAATCGCACGCGCTAACTCTCCAGTTTCGGCAAGCTCCAGACCTGGTTGTGGAGTTGCCCGTACAGCAGAGTGGGGCTACTTCTGGAGATGATGAAAAGTCCTCGATGCATCATCACTAGTCGCGCAAAAGCCAGTAAACGCAATACCTACTGTCAGTCCTCGTCGAATAGATAAAATCACATGATCCAACTACGCCCAGCCTGCTTCAGCGATCTGGAACTCCTGCAACGATGGGACAAGGCTCCCCACGTCATTGCAGCAAAGGGCACGGAGGATTGGGGCTGGCAAACGGAACTCAATCGACAACCTGATTGGCGGGAGCAATTGATTGCCGAAGTGGAGGGCACCGCAGTGGGCTTTCTACAGATCATTGACCCTGCACGAGATGAGAGCCACTACTGGGGAGAGTGCCAAGATGATTTGAGAGCAATCGATATTTGGATTGGTGAAGAAGCTTACGTTGGCCGTGGGTTTGGCAAGGAGATGATGAAACTGGNGCTTCAACGCTGCTTTGCTGATGAAAGAGTGAACGCTATCCTGATTGATCCGATGGCTTCCAACACTCGAGCCCGACGTTTCTATGAAAAGCTTGGCTTCTGCTTGGTCGAATATCGCTGCTTCACCAAAGTAGAGTGCGCTGTATACAGGCTTGATCGAAATGTATGGATGAACCGTTCATAGATTACCCCAAACTGAAAAAGTGGATCACTTTCCTGTAAGTTCACCCAAAAGATATTAATCAATCACTCTGAATTGTTTGATTTCATGAGCATTTTTTAAGAATTTCTTTCAATTCCTGACAGAAAGGCACATTATTTGGTGGTNTGCCAGAACAGTTCTNGTCGTACGTTATTTCCTACCATTTANCCCTGATTCCTCCTTGGAACATCCGATGCCTGTCACTTCAATAATCAATCAGCTCTCTGCTCCCGTCGGAGTCACACTACAACGATTCATCGCCAACGAACAACGGAACTATCCTCAGGCAAAAGGAGACTTTACCCAGCTACTTGCCGACATATCTCTAGCCGCCAAGATCATCAACCGCGATATCAACCGAGCTGGACTGATCAACCTGGAAGGCAGCGCTGGAGCAGAAAATATTCAGGGAGAAGATCAGCAGAAGCTGGATGTAATTGCCAATACTCGCTTCGCACAAGCTTTGCGTCTGGGGGGTAAGGTCTGCTGCATCATCTCTGAGGAAGAAGACGAACTGGTCCACACTGGTAATGAGCAGGCAAAGTATGTGATTGCGATTGACCCGCTGGATGGTTCGAGCAACATTGGTGTTAATGTCTCGTTTGGCACTATCTTCTCCATCTATTGCAGACGTACGCAACCTGGTACTAGCCCAACCATGGAGGATGCACTCCAAGCAGGCTCCCAACANTTAGCCAGCGGTTACGTGCTCTACGGTTCTTCGACCATCCTGGTACTGACTACTGGGCATGGNGTGAATGCCTTCACCTACGAACCATCGCTTGGGGAATTTTTTCTCTCTCACACACAGCTACGCTTTCCGGACAACGGAAAAATCTATTCTTGCAACGAAGGAAACTTCAATCACTTCTGCCCACGCATTCAAGCCTATCTGGAATCTTGTCGGGATCGGAACTTTCAGGGCCGCTACATTGGTTCCTTGGTCGCCGACTTCCACCGCAATCTGCTCAAGGGTGNGATCTACCTGTACCCCCCCACTCAAAAGGCCCCTCAAGGCAAGCTACGCCTGATGTATGAGTGCAACGCCCTGGCTCTGCTTGCTGAACAAGCGGGAGGTATGGCCAGNGATGGGACACAACGTATCCTGGAAATTGAGCCACAAAAACTGCACCAACGAGTACCTTTTTACATTGGTAGCCCCAACATGGTAGAGGATGTACTGCGTCATCTGAGTAACTGATGCTGCCTTACACTGTTCGTGAACTAGCACCTGCTCTCCAAGGTTCCCCACATCATGTTGATCCACAGACAAAAGTCTCTGGATTGACCACAGACTCTCGCAAGATCCAGCCTGNACAGTGGTTTGTTTGTCTACAGGGAGAAAACAACGATGGCCACTCCTATGCGGCCCAGGCAATGGCCCATGGTGCTGCTGGATTGATTGCCTCTGCAGAACGCCTCCCTGTCGAACTACAACAAGCTCCCAGGATTGAAGTTGCTTCTCCCAATCAGGCGCTGTTGGACTGGGCTGCCGACTACCGCAAACGCTTCTCTGGCCATGTGTTGGGAATAACTGGTAGTAACGGCAAGACAACGACCAAGGAGATCGCTCGGCATCTTTGCCAAAGCCTGGATGCTACTGCCCACGCAACTCGGGGCAACTACAACAACTTTATCGGTGTACCCCTAACGCTTCTATCAGCTCCACTGGATACAAGTTGGTGGGTGGTCGAAATGGGAACAAACCACTTCGGAGAGATCGAAACACTAGCCAAGGTATCTCAGCCGACCGTTGGTCTACTGACAAGCATCGGGGAAAGTCATTTAGAATTTCTGCTCAACACGGCTGGGGTTGCCCGAGAGAAATCCGGCTTGTGGAAGGGACTTGTGGAAGGTGGCCAAGCTTGGATTCCAGCAAATGTATTAGAAAGAAGTGTTCTTGAGCGAGAAGCAGAACAGATTGGGGTGGTCCTCCACAGCTTTGGACTCAACGAACCAGCCGCAGAGTGGAATCTGCAACTACAGGCAACCCGATCAGACAACGGCTTGTTCATTCTGGATTCACCCATTGGTGAATTACAGACTTCCTTGAACAACCCACTGGCTTTTCAAAATCTGGCTGGTGTCCTCGCAGCTCTGCACTCAACAGGTATGGATGATAATGATCTACGGCAGGCCGTTGCCGAACTGGATCTGGATGTTGCAGGCCGGATGCAGCTACTCCCTCGTGGAGATGTGTTGTGGGTCAACGATAGTTACAACGCCAACCCCTCATCTTTCCGGAGCGTACTGCGGAGCCTACGTCAGATGTATCCCTCTCGACGGCTACTACTTGCAGCGGGTTCGATGGCAGAACTTGGGGACCAAGCCCCTGAGCTACATCATCAAGTAGGTGTTTTTGCTGCTGACTGTGGCGTCTCAACCCTCTTCGCCTGTGGTCCCTATGCCTTAAACCTAGCAGAGGGCTGGCAAACAACCACCCAACGTCTGGTACACGTTGCAGAAGAACCAGGTGATCTGCTACCTCTTCTACAGCGGACCCTCCAACCTAATGATATGATTCTAGTCAAAGGTTCCCGTTCCGCTCGCATGGAAAGAATCCTGCCCGAATAGAAGATCTCTCCTTCTCAATTTAGTCGTAGGATCCAATCTTGTAATCTCCCCATAGAATTTTTTACGTCGCATTGTTCAGAATTGGTAAGATTCTTGACTTAGTCTAAAATAAGACCTAGCTTATAAAGCNGATTTGTCCAGAATGATTGCGTCAATGGTATCCGCTGTTTTTGCTTCCGAGACTAGGCAGCAACTTCGGCTAGTGGTTCCATCAAACAGTCAGTACATCTGCAGGTCAAATTGACCCCAAGATGATTCCGATGTAGGGGATTATACATTCCCATCACTGAGGAATTCTCTTTCTCTTCCCATCTAAACCGAGGAGTACCATTGGCTACTGAACTGGCGGATCTGCTCCGTCAACACGATGTGCAGGTAACGGTTCAACGCATCGCTGTCCTGCGAGCGGTGTCAAGCCAGCCTCACATCACGGCAGATGGTGTTGCCGAGGTAGTCAGAGCAGAATTGGGTGTCATTTCCAAACAGGCTGTGTACGATGCTTTAGGTATCTTGGTCGAACGAAGATTGGTTCGGCGTATCCAACCTGCCGGATCTCCAGCCCGCTACGAAGATCGTGTGGGCGACAATCACCATCACCTAGTTTGCCGATCCTGCNACCACATGGTCGATGTCGACTGCGCGGTCGGTTTTGCTCCTTGCCTGAGTCCCAGCGAAAGCATGGGCTACGAAATCGATGAAGCAGAGGTCATCTACTGGGGACACTGTTCGGACTGTCTCGCTGAGCCAAGCAAGATCAAGGACAGCAAAGCGCTACCCCAGTAAACAAAGAGCGACAGAAGGGGAAGTCCCCCCCCAAGACGTCAGCCAACGGCAGGATCTTAAATCCTGTCTATGAACCATAACCATAAGAACAACGGAGACGATTATGAGCGAAAGCAAATGCCCATTCAGCGGCGGTGCCTTCAGCGGAAGTGTCTTTAGTGGAGGAGAGTCCAAAGGCACAAAGAATAGAGACTGGTGGCCGAATCAGCTGAATCTCGAAATGCTGCACTACCACTCGAACCTGTCTGATCCGATGGGCGAAGGCTTCGACTATGCCGAAGAGTTCACAAAGCTGGACCTCAAGGCACTGAAGCAAGATCTCTATGACCTGATGACTGATTCTCAGGATTGGTGGCCAGCCGACTACGGACACTATGGTCCTTTCATGGTACGCATGGCTTGGCACAGCGCAGGTACCTACCGTATCGCTGATGGTCGTGGGGGAGCTGGAGCTGGGCAACAGCGCTTCGCCCCACTTAATAGCTGGCCAGATAACACCAACCTTGATAAGGCTCGACGCCTGCTGTGGCCAGTCAAGCAGAAATATGGCAACCAAATCTCTTGGGCTGACTTGATGGTCCTCGCTGGCAACTGTGCCATGGAATCCATGGGCTTCAAGACCTTTGGCTTCGGTGGTGGACGTGCCGATGTTTGGGAACCAGAAGAAGACATCTACTGGGGAACAGAGACCGAGTGGCTAGCCGACAAGCGCTACAAAGGTGAGCGTGAACTGGAGAATCCACTGGCAGCCGTGCAGATGGGCCTGATCTACGTCAATCCACAAGGACCAAACGGTGAGCCTGATCCGGTTGCCTCCGGTGGTGACATTCGTGAAACCTTTGCCCGTATGGCGATGAATGATGAAGAGACTGTTGCACTGGTCGCTGGTGGTCATACCTTCGGTAAATGCCACGGTGCCGGTGATGCTGCACTAGTTGGTCCTGAGCCAGAAGGTGCCTCAATCGCCGAGCAAGGCCTTGGTTGGACCAGCAAGCACGGCAGCGGTAAAGCCGGTGACACAATCACTAGTGGTATCGAAGGTGCCTGGACCCCAAATCCGATTCAGTGGGACAACGGCTACTTCACCACGCTCTTCAAGTATGATTGGGAACTGACCAAGAGCCCAGCAGGTGCCTGGCAGTGGCTGGCCAAAGACGTTGCTGATGAAGATATGGCCCCAGATGCTCATGATCCTTCCAAAAGGCATCGACCCATGATGACCACGGCAGACATGGCCATGCGCATGGATCCAATCTATGAGAAGATCTCACTGCGCTTCCGTGACAATCCAGACGAGTTTGCTGATGCTTTCGCCCGTGCTTGGTTCAAGCTGACTCACCGTGACATGGGCCCCAAGGTGCGCTACCTGGGATCAGAAGTTCCTGAAGAAAATCTGGTTTGGCAAGACCCCGTTCCAGCTGTTGACCACACGTTGGTTGATGCCAGTGACATCGCTCAACTCAAGGCCAGCATCCTGGCAACCGGTCTATCTACCTCGGAACTTGTCGGGACTGCTTGGTGTTCTGCGAACACCTTCCGTAATTCAGACAAGCGTGGTGGTGCCAATGGTGCTCGCATCCGTCTGGCTCCTCAGAAGGATTGGGATGCCAACCAACCAGAGCAACTGACCAAAGTACTCCAGGCATTGGGTGGTGTTCAGGAAACCTTCAATGCTTCCGCTGGTGGTGGCAAGAAGGTCTCCATAGCTGACCTGATCGTGCTTGGTGGTTGTGCTGCAGTTGAGCAAGCTGCCAAAGCTGGTGGACACAACATCAAAGTGCCTTTCACTGCTGGTCGCACTGACGCGACAGCGGAGCAAACCGATGCTGATTCTTTTGCAGTGCTGGAGTCCCAAGCAGATGGCTTCCGTAACTATCAGAAGGCTGCCTTCACCGTGTCTACGGAAGAATTCCTGGTGGACAAGGCCCAACTCATGACCCTGACTGCTCCAGAAATGACAGCACTGGTCGGTGGCATGCGTGTTCTGGATGCCAATCATAATCAGTCAAAACACGGTGTCTTCACTGATCGACCCGGTGTATTGTCCACAGACTTCTTCGTCAATCTGCTGGACATGAGTACAGAATGGAAGGCAAATTCTGAGGAAGAGGAAGTCTTCGAAGGTCGTGATCGCACAAGCGGTGATCTAAAGTGGACGGGCACCCGTGTAGATCTGATATTTGGTTCTCATTCACAACTTCGAGCAATCGCCGAGGTCTATGCTCAGAACGACTCCGAGGAGAAGTTCGTGAAGGATTTTGTGGCTGCCTGGAATAAGGTGATGAACCTCGACCGCTTCGAAATCTAATCCTGCTGACGGATCGGTCAACCTTACGTTGATTGATCCCATCTCCACACGGCCTGTCGGGCTTGCTCGGCAGGCCAACCTTCCCGACAAGCCCTACTAGTCTGAAATCTCACTGCGTCAGTGATCCTCTTAGTTTGCAGAAAATTGAGATTCTCGTTTCACTTCGCAAATTTGCAATGAGTATTCACGGTAAAAAACAGATCATCCACGCTTTTGGGCAGCACGATGCTCTGGATGACTGGCCCAATCAAATTGGGTAGCAGCGTCTTCAAATTCAACCAGCGTTAGTCGATCCCCATCCTCAGCAACAAAGGCTTTGTGGGATTTGTAACCCGGCATCAACCTTGCCAACTTTGACATCTGTGGGGCCATCTCCGTACTCTGCTTGAGCTTCAGGGCGCAATCTTGAGCAAAACACCATCAGAACCATCGTTCTCTCCTTCCCCACCGGTTGAAATCCAATAGATTCATACCCTGCCTATTTGCCATCCTTCATTGTTGTAAAATAGTGTCTCAGCTCGTGCATCACAACTATTTGGAGCCACTCTTCAACTTGAATGCATGGAAATTATCGAACTGCACGAGAAAATCTGCTTGCTGCTGAATTTGATTGGCTTCCAAGTATTCACCATAGAGTCTTCCTTCCCCCTTGAGATAGGTCTCCACGAAATCTGGATTGAAATCACTACGCTCATCTAGTTCGAATAGTCGTGCCGCTGCCGCCTTGGGAGTAAGATCCAGTACGATCTTTGTATCCAGTAGTTCCTGTATTCCAGGCACAAAAATCGTCGTTCCCCAGAGCAATACAACCATCTCTGGAGCCCAAAACAGCGGGTATGATGAGGTTTCGCATCCCTGTAGAAAATCGGGTTCATCAATCACAGTCACAGTCTCCCCAGCGGCATAAGGACGCAGCAGTGTATCAAGAATCCAGTCTCGTTCTCGGGGCGCTCGCCAATAATCGGCTGCCATTGAATTCTTATGCTCAGGGCTCAGTAGTTCCAGCAAATCGAAACCACCAACCAATACACCCTGTTCTTCCAGAGCTTCCAGCAATTCTCCCACAAAATATGCATGTCCACTGTCATCTGGGCCACTAATGCCGACCAATAGTGGCTTGCTGGCGGCCTCCTGTTTGCTTTTCAGTAGTTGTTCCGCTATCTCTAGTGTCGTGTTGCGGCTGGGATGAAAAATTTGCAGCAGGTCTTCAATACGAGGACAATAGAACCCGTTGGGAACAAGGACCGGTTGCAGACTGGCGAAATGAGCGGACTGATCCTGTAACCAAGCGTGAAGATTGGAGCGATCCGTGACCCAAAAATGATCGGCTTGGCCCAATTGAGGATTGCGACAACTACTGCTTTCGGGGGATCCAGAAACAATGGAAATTCCTGAGAATTGCTGCCAGTCGTTGGGAGAGATTTCTTCTCCCAGTAACACCAAGTGAAAATCACGCTCCTGCAGTACTCGTAGGAGTTCACGAAAATTTTCCCACTGTTCCTGACTGAATTCACCTGTCAGACTATCAAGATCAAAGACCAATGTCTGAACTCGTGCCGGATGGAAGTCGGCCGTCTTCATTTACTCATTCCTGTTATTTCAAGTTACGTCTGTGCTGAAAACTCACAATCAGGTCCTACTTGGGGCCCTGCGAGGACTGGATGTCGTGCTGGCTTTTCTGGCCTGGGAGTTTGCCTATCGAGCTCGTTTTTTCTGGCTGAACTGGCCCACTGCTGACTACATTCCGGATCATGCCGAATACCTCAAGGCTGCTTTTGCTGCAGCTCTGTTGACGGCACTCACCTTTTCTCTAGCTAACGTCTATCGCACCCAGTCCTTCATTCGTCCCCGCCAGGATTTCCTCTTCCTGCTTCGTGGAGGGTTATATTTGTTCCTCACTTTGATCGGAGTTGCCTTCTACTACCGGGAATTCTCCTACTCTCGCGTACATACACTCTATTTCCTGGTATTCCTGCTCCTTTTGCTGGTGCTCTCTCGTTACCTGGCCCGCAAGAGCATGAAGTGGTTGCATCGGCATGGCTACCACCTCCGGAAAATTGCTGTGATTGGTTCCGGTGAGACCGCCCTGAACTTTGCCCAACGACTGGCTGGTTATCAACGAACCGGAATTCTCCTGAAGGGGGTGCTGAGTCTGCAATCTGGAACAAGCCTACCTACTAGCCTGCCACAGTTCAATGACCTAGAGGAACTGGTGCAACGTATTCAGCGACAGGAGATTGATCAAGTCTTTCTCGCTCTCTCGCCTACAGAGCAAACGTATCTACCCCAATTGAAAGAACAGTTTGCTGAACTCTGGGTAGATCTGCACATTGTTCCCAATCTTGGTAGCTTTCGCACATTACACACCGAGACAGAAAATTTTGAGGGGATGCCTGTCGTAACCATTGTACGCAGTCCTCTATTCGGTTGGAACCGACTGCTCAAGCGCGGACTGGATATGGTAGGTGCTGCTGCTGCGCTGCTGATCTTTGGGCCCATCATGTTACTGATCGCTGGGCTAGTCCGTCTGAGTTCAGCCGGCCCTATCTTCTATCGTCAGGAACGAATGGGCCTGGATGGCCGAACCTTCAATGCCTTGAAATTCCGTTCGATGCGCTTGGATGCCGAGCAACGTACCGGAGCCGTCTGGGCTAGTAAGGATGACGATCGTTGCACTCCCATCGGACGATTCATCCGCAAAGTCAGTCTTGATGAACTACCCCAGCTCTTCAATGTACTGCGAGGTGAGATGAGCCTGGTTGGTCCCCGTCCAGAGAGGCCGGTCTTCATTGAGCAGTTTAAAAAACAGATCCCAGATTACATGCTGCGGCACAAGGTCAAGGCTGGCATTACCG
>NYTS01000067.1 GCA_002683655.1 Deltaproteobacteria bacterium | reverse complement strand
ATTGAAGCAGTACCGGGGGATTGCCACCCGCTACGATAAGCGAGCCTGTGCTTTTCTGGGAGCTATCCACTGGGTAGATGCGGTCATTTGCCTAAATTGATGACAGGCCCTAGTTTTTTGATCATTCTCGGATCGTATCCATGAACCAGCTGAGATTATATCTGGTGGTCGGTATTCTATTGCTGGCAACCTCGACTTGGCTGGGTGCACAATCCCACCAAACTGGAGATTTCCCTCATTACATAGGAAAAGTTCGTTTTTCTCTTCAGCAAAAGCGTCTTGAGGGAAATCTTCGAATCCAAATTCCCAAGTCTACCCAAGGCAAAGAGTTACTGCTAGCTCTGCCAATGAATCGTTTTGCCCAAAAAGATGGTCGGGGACTACGTCGGCCAAGAGAAACTCCAATTTTTGCGAAAACATCCTTCAGTGAAAATGATGATCCTTTGCTCCCAAGTGGTTTCAGTGCAGGGAGCATTGAAATTAAAAGTGTACGGAATAGAACCCAGCCTATCAAATATCAACTCGAAACAAACCCAGCGCTAGAGATCGGATACTCTGTTGAACACGGACTTCTGCGGGTTCAAGTTGATGAAGAAATTCAGGAAATTGAGATTGAGTTTCAAACAAATTTTCCTGAGCGATATCAAGAAGGAATTGTGGATGGTATCTTAATGAGTGCCCTCTGGTATCCACAATTATTGATTCCCACAGAATCCGGATGGGATACACGCCTAGATCTTCCCTCACCCGGAACTTTTGAAATTGAATGGAGTTCAGAAGAATCAGGTCAACTGATCAGCACCCCTCTGGCAACTGCAGTGTCATCCAATGAACCAGTTTTATTACCTAAGACAAACCTACCAATTACCTCCTTCCCACTGATTTTTGGGAACAAATTCCAGAAGCATGAAAATGCGCCACTTGTCGAGTCATTCTATCAAAACAATTATGAGAGACGGGTTGGATTAATTCATGGCTGGACAGAAGAATTCGTGGCATTTATTGAACAACGCTATGGAATGATGCCTCCATGGGATGAGTTTCGGATCGTTCAAGTCCCTGGCAGGAGTGAAGATGTGACTGTATGGAATAACGTCATCATGGTTCCCCAACCCCATTACGAGCGAAGCGAACTCCTGGATCGTCGCGTTATGGGCCTTCTTAGTATGAAACTCGGTCGCATCTGGTTTGGCTCTACTTTATGGAATGATGAAGATACCCAGATGTGGTTAAGCCACGGACTACCAACCTTTTTAAGCCTTCGCTTTTATGAAGACAAGTTTGGAAAGAATGGAGGCATTTTTGACTTCATCAACTGGATGAATCCCGGATTTCGTGAACACTTCATTGAAGAAATGGCTCGGAACAACGATCTGGAGTTGATAAAGCCGATTGCTACTTCCTTTCGGGAGAATCCAGCGACACAAGCTCATTTACGGGCAGTCCATTACAAAGCCGCCTCCGTAATCAGCATGCTTGAGTACGAGGTCGGAGAAAAAGCGTTTTTGGAAGGACTTCAAAATTTTGTAAAGAAAGGCCAACAAAAGGTTGTGACTCACAATAATTTGCGGAGTCAGATGGAAATCGCTGTTGGAAAAGATCTGGACTGGTTCTTTAAACAATGGTTCGAAACTGTTGAACGCCTGGATTACGCAGTTGGAGAAACAGTGTTTGAGGAGTTCCCAAATGGTGAATTCTTGATTCAAGTTGAAGTTCAAAAGCTTGGTGATGCTGCGATGCCACTCGAAGTATTATTACGTACGGACGATGAGAAAGAGCACAGACAAAAAATTTTTAGTCAGCGTTCCCTTTATATTGTTGAGTTTCGCACAGAATCCCCACCAGATGAAGTTTCGCTAGACCCTGATGAATTCTTACTCGAGACGTCACGTGTCAATAATCACTCCTTCACTTTTTTCCGAATTCGTTTTGCCTTTGATTGGCACCGACAGCGAGAACGCCTAATTACTTTTGTTCCAGGCTTTACAAATAATGCCGTCGATGGGAATTCCTTCGGTGTCGGACTACGTCACCGAGAAGGGGACACAAATATTCATGCAATCCCTGGCTATGGTACTCGTAGTGGAGACTTACTTTACCAACTAGATTTAAAGGAGGAGAACTTCATCAAAAGGAACTACTTTGGACAATTGCTTCTTGAGAGAGTTGGTGGTGTTGTCTCCAACGGTGTTTTTCTCGGCTTCAGTGGTCCAAGATATCCTGATAAGCCATTTTTCGAAGCAAAGGGAGGCATCGCCTTAGAGTATTTCCACGCCACTGCTGCTACGTCATCTGGGGATACAGGCAATTCTAATGTAATGACTCTTCAATTTGATGGTTGGAATCGAGCTAAAGGGGATTACCTCATTAATTTGAAAGCGCTTGCAGAGCAACCATCCCAAGAACTGGATACCAAGTACTCTTATACACTTTTAACGGAGCGCCTCACTCAAATTTTTGAAACCGGATTCCGAAGTAACATCCGCTGGGAGTTGGTGCTCGGGAATACGCTCGGAGATTCTCCATCGCAGAAGAAATTTTCTCTTGGTGGACCCACTAGTCTACGAGGTTTTCCGCAAACTGGCACACTTCAGCAGGACAACTACCTATTCAATCGAGTGGATTACGAGTTCCCACTCGTTACAACACCTTGGTGGGGGAATTTTTCCAGCCTCGGTCTTCAGGGAACTGTGTTTTTTGACCAAGGCCGAACTTGGGGTGATGAACTAGATTTAAGTAAGGCGAAAGATCGAAGGAATCTCGGGGTTGGGATTCGCTGGGGAGTTGATGCAGCCTCCTTGATTCAGATTCCTCTGAAGTTTGAGATTGCTTATCCCGTGGGGGATAAAGACTACAGGAGCCCCCAGTTTATTTTCTTCGGAGTACTTACAGGAAGTTAATCAGAACTTCTCTTCCATTGAGTCAAGATCGCTATCTAAATCCAAACTCTCATAAATTAACTCCTCTTCATGAGCAGGGGTAGCCACTGACCGGTTATCGTAGAAAGCCTGCAAAATACTTTGAGCGATTGTTGAGAGATGTGTTGGACGGGTTATAACATCGATTGCGCCCAAAGAGAGTAAGTGTAAGCGATCATCAAGGCTGATCGGTCCTGCGAAAACGATGAAAGGTATGTCCGCATGCTCTTCTCCTAGCCTCTGAATGACTCCAAGAATTTCATCCTCATTTGATGTGGATTGATTCAACACTACCAAATCCAAGGCATTTTCCCGTAACATTGGCCAAAGATTCCCCTGTTTCTCCATCAGGCTCATTTTGAAGCCCGTCCTTTCGGAGAGGTATTGCATTATCATATCGTTGTGGGGACTATCTCGCTCTGTTACTAGTGCAACCTGGCTCCCTGCATAGGTTTGTGAATGAAGTTCTGCATCAGGGAATGGGGATTCTGACTGAGAAACAACTGCGCTGGAGTTTTCTTCTGAGGTTGAAACTTCTACGTTTTCTTCTTCGGAAGCAGATTCCGTGTCATCTTTTTCTTTTGTCACTTCTCCAACAAAATCTGGGTAATCTTGTTTTGTAGTTGTCTCAATGTACTTTCTGAGCTTCTCCTGCTCTGTCACAGTGATATCACTGAAGCGAACTGCCGCCTGATAATACCATTCAATGGGCCAGCACCAAATCGCAGTGCCTACAAGGGTGAAAGATGGTTCGAACTCTATACTAACCAGCTCACCTTCAGAAAGTGGATACTCACAATGGAAGCGAACACCGTTCAAGGAGAGGTCTAAACCAGTGGCAATTGGATCCGACCACTCTTCGGTACTTACTTGAATGGTCTCCTCGAAAATGACTCGCAGGTACTGTCTTCGTTCCTCAGCCATAAAGCAATTGTTCCACTGAATGTTTTTATTTAGCTCTTTTGACCGCCTAAGTCAGCACTGAACTAAAATATTTGTGACTCAGAATGACTTTGACTTATAGCGATTGATGATGTGCATCTCTTGTTCCAGACTACAAGCGTCAATTTGGAAACCTGCAAGTGAAATCAGATGTTCTGATTGGAGGCATTGCCAATATTGTTCAACAATTTCTTTAAGATTTCCAACAACTGGCAAGATCATTGGGGGACGGTCATATGTGGGAAGTGGTGATCCATTATGAAGATATGTAGTTAAACCGACTCCCAATCCCTCAGCAAATTGACGGTAGTGGTAAATGGCATGGTCTGATTCAAAGTTTATTATTTGGCTCTTTTTCAGTGAAGATAGCCATATTTGAGGAGTTTCTTTGCGAAAATCCAGTACTCCAGAAATTCGCGGGGTAAAATTTGGTTCATCGGGCTCATGATATTGGCCATCCATTCCTTCTGCTAGGTTTTTTCCTATTTTCAAGGATTCAACAATCATATCTGTTTGGCTACCATTACTCACTACCAACGTCTTATCCCATCGCCTTATTGCATTGTAAAGAATGAGTGAGGGGTCTTCGACCAATGCAGGATCAGCAGGCTCAGTTCGTAAAATTTCATTCTCATACCGCAAACACCGGTTACGACTGTTTGTACTACGCCCCATGATCCAGTAAATCCCACCCCAATGGTCTTGGTCAAAACGGCCCAATAAAACTCCGCGGCCTGGGTAATCATTGTCTGATAAACTTTTAAGATTCTGCTCCGCAAGTCTTTGGGCTTCAGTAATCATAAATTTCATACTGCTCATGATGCAGAACATCGGAAGCCTTCATGCTCAATGGAACACCGACTGCTTCTTCAATATCTTTTAAATTGAAATGCTCGTCTTCCCTCATGCTCATTTCGATGTCTGGATGCACGTAAACTGTAACGGATCCCCTACGCTTATCCTGACAGACTCTTTTCAATTCTCTGAAAATTTCTGCTAAGACAGTATTCACAGATTTGATGTGCCCGCTCCCAGCACAATAAGGACAAGGATCACAAAGATATCGCATCAGACTTTCCCGATCACGCTTACGCGTCATCTCGACGAGGCCCATCTCACTAATTTGGAGAATTTTACTGCGAGCCTTGTCATTTCTTAGTTGATCTTTCAGTACCTGATAAACCTCCTGGCGATGTTGAGGCTGCTCCATGTCAATGAGATCAATGATTATGATCCCGCCTATATTGCGTAATTGTAGTTGATGAACAATCTCTTCAACAGCTTCCAGATTTGTTCGCAAAATTGTCTGTTCATGGCTCTCTTTTCCAACAAATCTACCCGTGTTGACATCAATAGCTGTGAGAGCCTCTGTTTGATCGATGATGAGCGAACCACCCGAGGGAAGCCAAACTTTCTGGCCAAGTGCTCTTTCAATCTCATTTTCAACCCCAAAATGGTCAAAAATTGGCTGAGGAGCACCATAATGCTCAATTAATGAATAAAATTTGGGAAGGTATGATTTTACAAACTGACGGATTTGTCGATACTCCTCCAGTTCATTCACAACCAATTTGCGAACCTCTTTTGAGAGGGAGTCTCTAAGCGTTCTATAAACTACGTTCAGGTCTGTATGCAAAAGACTCGGTGAAGAGCTTTTCTCAGCCCTTTGCAGGACTCCATCCCAGAGTGAAACCAGAAAATTAATATCCGAATGAAGATCTTCTCCCGATCTTCCCTCTGCAACTGTTCTAATGATGAAGCCTGCATTTTGAGGCCTGAGCCTTGAAACAATATCCTTCAACCGAACTCGCTCTGAATCATCAGTAATCTGCCTTGATACCCCAACGGTGTTAGAAAAAGGCATATAAACCAAATTCCGACCAGGTAAGGAAATATGGCTTGTAATACGAGCCCCCTTTGTACTGATAGGACCCTTAGAAACCTGGACAATAACGTCCTGACCTTCAGATAAAAGTTGATCGATAGGGATTTTCCCATCAGATGCTTTGGTAACATCACTTTCCAGGCTTTCTGGGAGAATGTCGTCAATATAGAAAAATGCCGATCTTTCTTCGCCAATATCAACGAAAGCGGATTCCATTCCTGGTAAGACTTTTGCCACCCTCCCTTTATAGATATTCCCAACAAGCCGCCGCTCTTGAGGTCTCTCATGATAAAGTTCGGTTAATGCATCCCCCTCTAGAGTTGCAATCCGAATCTCGTGTGGCGAATACTCAATGATAATGTCTTTCATGAGGTTCCCAAGCCCCCACTACCCAGTCTAAGTTCCTGGTGATTGATCAAATCCCTCATCTCTCGAACCGCTTGCTCAAAGCCAACAATAATGGACCTACTGACAATACTATGACCAATATTCAATTCCCTTAGATGTGGAAGATGACAGATCTCCTGAGTATTCTGGTAAGTCAACCCATGACCCGCATTCACTTGCATCCCGAGTCGATGAGCTTCCAAAGCAGCATTTTCTAGTTTTTGGTAGGCTTCAGAAAGAACTTTAGTATTTGCTTTAGCATGCGCATATGGGCCAGTGTGCAACTCAATATCTGTTGCTCCAAATTTAGCACTGCTTTGAATTTGCTCCATGTCAGGACTTATGAACAAGCTCACCCTCATCCCATTATCTCGTAGCTCATCAATCGCTTTCCTCAAATCATCTCCTCCACCAACGACATCCAAACCACCTTCAGTAGTTACTTCCTCTCGCTTTTCAGGTACTAGAGTTACTACTTCAGGCTGGATTTCAATTGCAAACTTCAGCATTTCTGCAGTTTTTGCCATTTCTAAATTTAGAACAGTTTGAACAGTCTCTCTCAAAACACGAACATCCCGATCCTGAATGTGACGCCGATCTTCGCGTAAATGAACGGTAATGCCGTTTGCACCAGCAACTTCAGCCAAGCCAGCCACAGTTACGGGGTCTGGTTCATAGGCACGTCGAGCCTGCCTCACAGTAGCGACATGATCCACATTCACATGCAAAGAGATCATAAAATCCTTTCAGGGTTCAGTAGAAGAGGGATTTGGAATTGTCAGTCCTTCAACCAAGCGTTGATTTTCCTGTTTTTCGGAGTCAGAAAGTGGAGTTGACTTGACCCACAGAGAGATAATTGGCCACTGCTGCAATACGCTAACTTGCCTTGGAACAATTGGTTTAGGCGTGATTTGATAGCTACCCGGAACATACTCAAGCAAGTCTAATGTCCCGTATACGTCACTGCTATTGAGCGAATTCACTACTTCAGGTGGACCTTCGAGAAACAAGTTAAAGGTACTCGGATTAATTAGTGAAACATATTCGGAATTTCTAAAGTATATAGGTACATTGTCAAAGCGTTTCTTGACGGGTAAAGCTCCCAACGTGATCTTCGCACTGTAATAATCAATCCCCTGATTCACGATCTGAAATTCTTGAGAAGGCAAATCAATTTTGACCAACATGTCGATGGAACTGTCTAGATTATTCAGATCAATCTCTCTGGTCATCAACTGCGAGAGTGGATCCAGCAGGCGTCTCGGGCCACGAATTTTAGCAGTTGGGGGAACAATCTCAATCTGCTCCAAAAGAAAGCCCGCACCTAGTTGTCCACTGTAGCGTGCTTGAAGAGGAAGCTCTTTTTCGATCAACTCTTCAATTACTAACTGTACCTGATTAGGTGCAATTCTCTCAATATTCAGTGGGACAGGGGTCTGTAGATTATCTGCTTCAACAGGAAATGTATACGTTCCAGGCCGCGCTGTTTCCAGGTCGAGTAGCATCCGGATTTCCGCAGGATTCAGAGAGCTACTTCGGCGCTGGCTTACCGTGGCAGCGACATTGACTTGGGTTGGGTTCACTGACACCTGTAGCATTGGTGGCAGATTCGTGAAGATGATGGGAGCGAAAAAGCTGACTTGAACCGGTTTTTCCTCTTGTTTAGCGAGGAACCAAACAGTTAAGGCTAGTACAATCGCAAGGACCTTGAAAGGCAGATTGTTCCGCATGCCGACTTGGAATCGAACTTGGTTATGAAGAAGCTGCGGAATTCGGTGATGATTCTTCTGTTCGACCAATGGAGAGACTGTCGTCAAGGAGAATATCTTCTTCAGCAGATAATTTCTTTGTTTTGATTGAGGATGTCTTGCCACTGAGCAAGTTGAATAGCATTTGTTTTAGGTCTACTTCACTTTCTCTCATAAGCTGTCCTTGAAAACCAAGGCTAATCTCTTTTCGTTCCTCTGAGACAATCAAGACCACAGCGTCAGTTTCTTCTGTCAAACCCAAAGCTGCTCTATGTCGTGTGCCCAACATTGTTGAGAGATTTTGATTCATAGAGACTGGCAAGATGCACTTAGCTGCGACAAGGTCCCCCTTGCGACCCAATATCGCGGCACCGTCGTGCAACGGCGATGTTGGATGGAAGATACTCAGTAAAAGGCTTTCGCTGACAAGACCATTAATTGGAGTCCCACGGTCAGTAAAATTCCGGAGCCCCACTTCCTTCTCAAAAACAACCAAAGCTCCAATCTTACGTCTAGCCATGGTCCGACAGGCTGCAAGAACTCTTTCTGCAACATCTTGCTGTTGAGCTCGGTTATCCCGAAAAAGAGTAATTAACCCAAACTGAGCCAGTGCGTTCCGGATATCTGCTTGAAACAAAACAACTAGCACCAGTACCAATGAATTTGCCAAGTTATCCATCAGCAAACCGGTAGCATCAAGCTGGAGAAACCTAGCCACCAAATAGAGCACCAGCAGGATGATCATCCCCATCAACATTGGGATGGTCCTGGTGCCCTTTATCAAAAGTAGAATGCGATAGAAGAGGAAGGAAAGCAGAAGGATATCAATCAGATCCTGCCAACGAAGTGGAACCAGACTCCAAAAATCCATTTGGTAAGCTTTCCTCGGTCAGTTGATGGCAGGTGGATTTTTTAGAGTTTCACGAACTAGATTCCCATCGATCGTTTCGGTCTCAATTAGTTGTTCTGCCAAGTAGTCTAGCACTCGTCGATTTGTTTCCAGCAGGTTGAAAGCTCTTTGATAGGAATCATGCAGCAGGACCCGTATTTCTGTGTCGATCATCTTGACAGACGCATTGCTAAACCACTTGTGCTGTAGCATGTCTCGTCCGAGATAAGCGTTGCGCTCCTCGGAATAAGTCAACGGTCCGAGTTCTTCACTCATTCCCCATTGGCAAACCATCTTTCGGGCAATCTCAGTAGCTTTTTTTAGATCGTCAGAAGCCCCGGTTGTGAAGCGATTAAAAACTAGATGCTCTGCCGCTCTGCCTCCCATGATCATAGCTAGTTGTCCAACCAATTTTTTCTTTGAATAGCTATGATGATCTTCGGATGGTAAGAGTTGGGTCAGCCCCAGCGCTCGTCCTCTTGGAATAATAGTAACCTTGTGAACAGGATCCACTTCAGGAATTGCAGCTGCCACAATTGCATGGCCAGCTTCATGGTAAGCTGTCGTACGCTTTTCATCATCGGTAATTAAAAGGCTACGCCGCTCAGCACCCATCAAAACCTTGTCTTTAGCGTATTCGAAATCGCCTGTATCAACTTGAGGTTTGTCATTGCGAGCTGCCCACAAAGCCGCCTCGTTTGCGAGATTAGCTAGATCTGCTCCCGTAAATCCAGGTGTCCCACGTGCGATGGATTGCAGGTCAGTGTCTGAAGATAGTGGTATTTGCTTAGTGTGAACTTTGAGAATGCTCTCACGGCCACACAAATCTGGAGTTGGAACAACCACATGTCTATCAAAACGACCAGGCCTCATTAGTGCTGGGTCCAGCACATCCGGTCGGTTTGTTGCTGCAATTACAATAATTCCCTCATTTGGAGCAAAGCCATCCATTTCAACAAGGAGTTGGTTGAGGGTTTGCTCTCTTTCATCATTGCCTCCTCCGAGCCCTGCTCCCCGAGCTCTTCCTACTGCATCGATCTCATCTATGAAAATGATGCATGGCGCATTCTTTTTCCCCTGCTCGAAAAGATCGCGAACACGACTCGCACCAACACCGACAAACATTTCCACAAAATCGGAGCCACTGATACTGAAGAAGGGGACACCGGCTTCGCCAGCGATTGCTTTCGCTAATAACGTTTTTCCAGTCCCGGGATCTCCCATCAAAAGTACACCTCTTGGAATTTCCCCACCAAGGTCCCGAAACTTATCTGGATCTGACAGAAAATCAACGATTTCTCCCAACTCATCTCGGGCTTCATCGATTCCCTGAACATCCGAAAAAGTAATCGGATTATCTTTCTTTTCCGTTACTTGAGTTCGGATCTTTCCAAAACTCATTGCGCGATTGCCTCCACCTTGCATCTGTCTCATGAAAAAGATCCAAATCCCAATAATTAACAGCATTGGGAACCAACTATTCAGAATTGCCAGAAACACGTTGCCGCGCTCTGGAGGACTCACTCGAATTCTAACACTGTTCTCACGAAGATTTTGGTACAAGCCAGGATAATCAGGAACCTGTGTTTGGAAGCGTTGATTACCGTCTGTAATGCCGATCACATTGTTACCTTGAGCAACGACTTCCAGGACAGACCCCGTCTCTACCTTATCCATGAATTCGGTAAAAGAAATTCTCTGTTCGTTTCCAGAGCGAGACCCCATCATGTTGAAAAGAATCATCATCACCAGACCAATTATCAGCCATATCCCCAAACTACGAATCATTGAATTCACCGTTTCCTCTCCATTAACATTTGGAACTGTAAAGAATTAGGAGCCATTTTGGGTTTGCGATTTTTTTGGCGCAAACGGATCTTAACAAAAATATTTATTTTAGCAGACAAATGAATTATTCCAGCGTTTTTTTAATACTTTAATGCTTTCATACTTGTCATTGAAGTGCAAGGTACGACACCCCCAATGCAGGGCCCAGACATCGGACATCAATCAGCCGAGAGAATAGCCTGAGCATGAAACACATCCCTCAATCTTATCCTCTCGATCTTGGAAACGTTGGCGTCATGTTGAGCGACTCTATCCAACAAGAAGAGATTGGTCTGCAGATCTGCGAAATCTTGAATGCAAACGATATTCAGGCCCATTTACTTGGTTGGAATTCAGATGCACCCATACCACTGGATATGCTAATCACTGTTGGTGGCGACGGGACGGTACTCTATGCACTCAGTCACTTTCCAAATTGCCCTGTTTTAGCCATCAACTTTGGCAATGTTGGATTTCTCACTGCTAGCAATCGCGAGGACTTGGGGACTGCACTGCAGCAGGTGCTGAGCGGTCAGTATGTAATCAGCCATCGATCCATGATTTGTTGTAAGCACCCAAATGGTCAACTGCATGCCGTCAATGAGATTGTCCTGAAAGGTACAACTCGAATGCTAACGGTCGATCTGTCAATCAATCAAAAAGACATCCGAGGAATCCGTGGGGATGGAGTCATCGTTGGGACAGCAACTGGGAGTACAGCGTATTTGATGGCTGCTGGTTCTCCGATCGTCATGCCTGAATTACGCTGTATGATCATCACTGGTTTGAATGAATATGATTTCCGATCTCGCCCTCTGGTCGTGACTCATGATTCCCTAGTTTGCTTGGAAGTCAGCAAGGAAACTCGTGAGACGGACATTTTCCTAGCTGCTGACGGTGGTGAAAAAATTCCATTGAAATTAGGTGATAAAATTATCATTAGAGAATCTGTCCGTCAGGCTAAATTGATTTTTACTGATTCAAACTACTTTTTTCATAATCTATCTTCTCGCCTATCTTGGTAACACTTAAATGAAGGCAAAAGTATTTTAGAACATGAGATCTCTTCGCTGTTTACGACCATATCGCTGGTCATTATTTGTATCCATCCTACTTCATGTTGGATTCATACTATTGCTCATAGAGACTCAACCAGCTTCTGGCAGTAATCGCAGAACCATCGTTCCTCTCTTGTCACTTAATTCAATCCCCGAACTTGGAAAAAGTCAGCCCAAGCGTCCCTCCTCCAAGGAACAACCTAAGGAAAAAACAAAGACTAAGGAATCCAAGAAAAGCACGGTCAAGGAAACTAAAGAAGATCAAAAAAGCCCTAAGCCAACACCCCCCAAACCACAAGATAATAGCTTGGCAAAGGCTAACAAAAAAAAGGAGGAGATATTGGACAAACCTCAGAATTTTGAGTCCCAGACAGCAGCTAAGCGATTATCTGAAGAAAAAATTGAAACAACCAAAACCTCCGTTCAACCTTCACTCACAGAACTTACTGTACAAAAACAGATTGGTAAAAGTTCATCTCCAGCCATAACAAAGAATTTACCCAAAATTGTTGCCAGAAGTGGTTCCAACTTATTGCAAAATAATAAAAAATTAGCTGCAATCATTTCATCCGCTTCCCAACTTCCAGCCAAAGCACCTCTTGTTACGTCTTTGCCCAAGCTCATTGAAACCAATCTCTTTGAATTACTAGCTGGTACAGAGTTAGTTCCTATCGGTGCTCCAACCCTAATGTTAGCAATGCAGGCTGCTCCAACAAGCGAGCAACTGAATGACCAGGAGGCTTTGGCCTACTCTGCGCAAATCAACAATGTTATTCTGGCCCTATGGGATGTCCCCTTTCACCTGGTTGACAGCAATTTGACGGTAGTAGTACGTTTTACGGTGCAGCCCAACGGAAAAGTCATGAAATATCGAGTGGAAGATCTCTCCGGTAACAAAGCCCTCGATAATTCAGTACTAACTCTGATTCATGACTTGCGGATGTTTCCATCTCTTCCAGATTCATACACGCTGCCTATTTATGAATTTGGCGTTCGCTTCAGTCCAAAGCAGTTTCAATTCTGATCATGATGATCCTTCGCAGTATCCTGCTTTTCTTAGTTTTATCTGGTATCTCAGGGAATTCACATGGAGTCGACTATTTTGATGTGAATAGCCCAAGATTTCGGCCCTTACAGGTCACCTTGGTGACCAACCCTCCCGGAGTAAGCAGCAAAAAACTTTATAATGCGATTAGAGAGAATCTTGAGCGGACTCTATTCTTTAGTGTAGTTGATCCTGTAGTTGCAGCTTCCAGCGAGCTTGCCTTCGTTTGGGATTTGCAACTGAGTAATCAGCACCAAACAGTGCAGGGGATTCTAAAAGATCTTAAAGAACAACGCATTCGCAGAAATTTTGAGATCAGAATTAAGAATAGTGATCTGCAGCAAGCTGCTCGCGAACTCTCTAACCAAATGATTCAGGAAGTTCTTAATGTTCCTGGTTTAGGTCAAAGCCGGATTGCCTACACGGCAAAGCCACTTGGTAGTAATAAGCAGATTCGCCTTATCGACTTTGATGGTAAAGTCGACGAAAGATTCTCTTATGAATTAGGAACTTCAAACCTCGCACATTGGTCACCAGATGGCCAAATCCTTCTTTACACCCACTTTACAACGACCTCTACAGAATTAGCTCTGCAACCAGTTGATCATCCCCGGGCTAGACTGCTGCGATTCCCAAGAGAAGTTCAACCGATGGGAGGATCCTGGAAGCCTGATGGAGAAGAGATCCTGGTTACAGTAATGAAAGAAGGGAATGCGGACATCTTCCGGTATCAGTTAAAAACTGGTGAGATGTTTCCTCTAGTCAAGTGGCCAAGCCTGGAAACCTCTCCAGCATGGTCACCTGACGGTCAAACAATAGCTTTTGTCTCTGATCGTCAGAGATTTCGACAACCCAGAATTTACCTTTACGATATTGAAAGTCGGGAGGTAAAGAGCCTACCTTTTCAAGGTAAATACTCCAGCGCACCTCGATGGTCCCCGAATGGTCGTCAGTTGCTTTTTGAAGCCCAACAAGAAAAATATTTTCAGATTTTTAAATACAACCTCGACACCGATCAGATTCAACAACTTACCTTTGGTCCCTTCAATTCTGAGCAGCCTGACTGGTCACCTAATGGACAGCAAATCGTCTTTAGTTCAAGACGTGGAGGAGTCCACAAACTTTATTTTATGTCGGCTTATGGAGGTCGCACAATTCGTGTCACCAATCAGCCAGCTGGGGTTGCGGAAACAGCTCCAGCATGGAGCAAGTAGATTTATATGAAGAGAACTCCACAAGTATTCATCATCCTTCTTCTTTTCGCGTCACTTCTTGGGTATTCTTCACTTGTTTCAGCACAATCGAATCTCGGTGCTCAAGTGGCAGAACTGCAAGCAAACTTGGAGCGGCAAGATATGATTCTTAAGACTCTTCAAGGATTGACAGCTGAACAAGCAAGGGCGCAAGGCGAATTAAAGCGTCTTCCGCTTGCAGTCGAAGACCTTGATGAAGTGCGGAGAGATATTCGGGTGATTGCGGAGAGCCTTCAGCAACTTCAGAGGGAGGTCGATGATCTTCGGCGAAATCTGAAACAAGCCAAGCTTACACCGGCACCAGCGAGCCAAAAATCTGGGAGTGGTGAGCCGCTGGTCATTGGACTACTCGCTCTACAATCAGGAGACATTAATCGGGCTGTTGACCAACTACAACCTCTGTTGACTGGTAATAACGATTATCGTAAAGATGATTTGCTGATGGTTTTGGGGAATGGTTTTTTGCAAAGTGGTTATCCAGAACAAGCCGCCTCTCACCTGAGCACACTGGTTCGTACTTTTCCACAAAGCCAACATTTACCATCAGCTCTTTTCTCACTAGGACAGGCATTCGGAGACATGCGGGATCAATCTCGCAAATATACCATCTGGAAAGCCTTGATCGAAGAGTATCCGAACCACCCGATGGCCCTCAAGGCAACTCGATCTCTGGAAGCGATTCTCCGTTGAAGCGTCGCTCTCCCCTTGCTCAGAAACTCTGGGACGCGCTAGCAAAAGCTGAAGTCTCTCTTCAAAGCCGCTTCCTACTATGTGTTAGTGGGGGAAGTGACTCGATGGCACTTCTACACCTCTTCAAAGAAATTATTCCTTCTTCTCATCTCCACATTCTACATTGCAACCACGGAGTACGAACTGAAGCCCACCATGATGCGGTCTTTGTTGGTGAACAGGCCAAATTGCTCCAAATTCCCATCCATCTGCGCATCCACGCAGGCTTGAAGCAGTTACCCAGTGGTTTTCAAGCCGCCGCTAGAGAATGGCGACGTCAGGAAGCTGAACGTCTCTGTAAATTGCTGAAACTTTCTTTCATTGTGCAGGGCCACCATAGGGAGGATCAATTAGAAACTCTCTTACATCGAATTTTGCGTGGAACACACCTGAGCAATTTACAGGGAATAAAGGTGAAGCAAGGACGCTGGCTCCGTCCTCTCCTTGGCTTCACAAAGCTCGAACTCAGAAATTATCTCCTCCAGTATGCTCAAATCTGGAAAGAGGACCCAAGCAATGCCGAAAGCAAGTACACTCGAAATTATCTGAGGCATGAGGTGATCCCCAAACTGCAACAAGTTGCTGGCGGAGCATTGGAGCAAAGGCTCCAAGAACTCTCCCTACAAAGCTTAGCTTTGCAGGAACACCTTCAAGCAGAACGAGAAAATATTTGGACAAAATTATGTATCCAAGACGCCGATGTCCTAAAGATCCGTAACCTAGAATTAATCCGATTATCTGACCTTGTCTGTTGGGAGATTCTTCATCACTGGTTAAAAATGAATCACCTTAACCCTAGCTTTGAGCGATTGCAGGGTTTAGCCAAACAGGTCAAAAAATCACCACGTACCCCCTGGTGCTGGCAGATTGGAAAGGGTTGGCAAGTTAGATCCAAAAGCAGCCAGCTCATCCTTGAAAAAATCGTTGAAGCTTCAACAAAAATACCGCGTGATTAGATTTAGCCTACAGGCTTGAACTCGATTCTCCCGTTTCTCAATTGAACATTGAGTTTCTGCCCATCTTTGATGGTTCCTGATAGAAAAGCTCTTGCCATAGGAGTCTCCAGTTCCTTCTGAATTGCTCGTTTTAGCGGACGTGCTCCGTAAAGAGGATCAAATCCTGTTTCTCTCAGAAAATTCATTGCGTCTGGGCTCATCTCTAGTTCAATTCTGCGTTCATATAGTCTCTTCTGTAATCTCTTCAACTGGATCTGCACAATTTCCAGCAAATCTTCTTGTTGCAGAGGATGAAATACAATCGTGTCATCGACCCGATTGAGGAACTCAGGACGGAAGTGCCCCTTCAACTCGGCCAGGACAGACTGTCGAATGGATTGGAAATCCACTTTGTTAAAGGTCTGCTCCATGATCCTTGTGGAACCGAGATTGGACGTCATCAGAATAAGTGCATTGCGAAAGTCTACGGTCCTGCCCTGAGAGTCTGTCAGTCGACCATCCTCCAAAATCTGTAGTAAAATATTGAAGACATCGTAATGGGCCTTTTCAATCTCTTCGAAGAGAATCACACTGTAAGGTCTCCGACGAATCGCATCGGTCAACTGACCTCCTTCTTCGTAGCCCACATAGCCTGGAGGAGCTCCGATCAGTCGAGCCACAGCATGTTTTTCCATATACTCGGACATATCGATTCGCACCATGGTTTGCTCATCATCAAAGAGAAACTCTGCTAATGCACGGGCTAGTTCAGTCTTACCCACTCCAGTTGGCCCAAGAAAAATGAAACTCCCGAGAGGTCGTTGTGGGTCATTGATTCCGGAACGTGCTCTCAAAACCGCATCTGAAACCGTCTCAATCGCTTGATGCTGTCCCACTACACGCTGTTGTAAATGTTCAGGAAGGCGTAACAATTTTTCATGTTCACTTTCCAGCATTCTACTGACAGGAATTCCAGTCCATCGAGCCACAATCTCAGCAATGTCATCACTGCTGACTTCTTCACGTAAGAGTTGGTTCTGATGCTGCTCCGCAACCATCTGGGCTTGTCTAAGCTGATTACCCAGATCTCTCAAAACTCCGTATTCCAATTTGGCTGCTTCTTCCAAATTGTAGTTTCGCTTTGCCTGTTCAATTGCAAGTCGGGTTGCCTCGAGTTGCTTTTTCAAATCGCTCAAAGATTGCAATGATTCTTTTTCCTTACTCCATTGCAGCGTTAGGGTGTCCATTTTGTTCTGCAAATCTGCCAACTCACGACTGAGAACCTCGAGACGCTGGATAGAGGCTGAATCCTCTTCTTTCTTCAAAGCTTCTTTTTCAATTTCGAGTTGCAGAATTCTTCTCGAAATTTCGTCCATCTCTGCTGGCATTGAGTTGATCTCAACTCTAAGTTTTGCAGCGGCTTCATCCATCAGATCGATAGCTTTATCAGGCAAAAACCTATCCGCAATATAGCGATTGGAAAGGGTAGCTGCTGCAATTAGCGCGTTGTCCTTGATCCGGACTCCGTGGTGAATTTCATAGCGTTCTTTAAGACCACGCAAAATTGAAATAGTGTCTTCAACGGTTGGTTGATCGACCAAAACTTGCTGAAACCGACGCTCCAGTGCAGGGTCTTTTTCGAGATTTTTCCGGTATTCATCCAGCGTGGTTGCCCCAATACAATGTAATTCACCCCGGGCTAGCATCGGCTTCAGCAGATTACCAGCATCCATAGCACCTTCTGTCTTCCCAACTCCGACTACTGTGTGTAATTCATCTATAAACAGAATGATTTCGCCATCAGATTTTTGCACTTCCTTAAGAACAGCTTTCAGGCGTTCTTCAAATTCACCCCGATACTTAGCACCGGCAATCAAGGCTCCCATATCCAGGGATACGATAAGTTTATCTTTCAAGCTATCTGGAACATCATTACGAACAATTCGTTGGGCCAAACCTTCTGCAATTGCAGTTTTACCAACTCCAGGTTCTCCAATTAGCACAGGATTATTCTTTGTACGACGTGATAAAACCTGGGTAACTCTACGAATTTCATCATCTCTTCCAATCACCGGATCAAGCTTGCCTTCCTGAGCTTGCTTGGTTAGATCCTGCCCGTATTTTTCTAAAGCTTGGTAGGTTTCTTCAGGGTTTTGTGAATTAACCCTTTGATGCCCTCGAACTTCTTCCAATGTCTTACGAACTCTCTCCTTTGTAATTCCACAGTCTGCCAAAAAGCGTCCGGCACTACCCTTCTTACCCTCACCCACCAAAGCTAACAGCAGATGCTCGACGCTGATAAAGGAATCCTTCATCTTCTTGGATTCTTCTTCAGCATTGGCGAGGATCTGATTTAGTTCTCCTGAGCCACTCACTTGTGTTGTGGAGGATCCACTGAGGGTAGGTAGCGCATCTAATTTTTGTGCGAGCTGCATCTGAAAAGTGGATAAGACAATTTCCATTTTCTCCAACAATCGCGGAATCAGACCATTTTCTTGAGCAACCAGTGTTTGCAGAAGGTGAATACTGATAATCTGAGTGTTTTGCCTCCGAATCGCTTCATTCTGAGATGCCTCTAGGGCAAGCAAAGATTTTTCTGTAAATTTTCTTGGATCCATAAAATTCTCCAATAATTCATTAATTGTTAGCACTCATAATATTTGAGTGCTAACAAAAAAAGCAAGCGTTGCTTTTGGTCACCAGTTCTCAAGTCGAAGAGCAGTATTTAAAATAAATTTTTCTCAAATTTTGAGGTAGTTTATCTACTGCCCATCCACAGAGTTCATGAATTGATCATAGCCTGTCATCTCAACGTACCCTACGCCTTGTATGGGTTGTCCATTCTGAGTGCCTTGCACACGAACTGATCCTTCCCAATAGGAAACCGTAGTTTGTAATTCCTGGTCACTCATTCTAGGTGAAATTTCCAGATCAAGGTTTTCAGAAGCTAGCTTCAAGGTCCACCCAGCGGGATAGGATGCTCCACTCTTAGGGCTTTTCCAAAATTCAACAACCTGGAGAGCTACTTCTTCAAAGTTCAGATTTCGACTTTCTCCATTTGGATTGACCAATTTGCCTGAACTTTGTTTGTCTGGTTTTCCTTCTCTATCTCGAAGTTGATAGTACATCAAATCTGTCCCATCGTTCAGCTGCAATGCGAACCAGTCCCAACCTACTTGGTTTGATTCAAGGACACTTGTACTCCACTCACGATCCAGCCAACTTAAGCCAGTAACATCAAAAGTTCCTTGAGGAGTTGTCACTTCACCACTCGCAATCATTCGAGTGAAAGAATAGTAATAGGAGGCATTGCCCGGTTCTTTCCCTTTCTGGCTCAGTCCCTGATTTCCTTGAAGTACCAATGGCTTACTCGGAGTTACTTCTAGATTGATTCCAAATTCTTCCGTCTTAGCAAGTAGTTGCCATTTCATCGGATCATTACCAACTCCTTTGATCTCCCAATCATCTAACCAAATTTTTAGAGGCTGTGCTTCTACCCCAGCCAAACCCAAAGCAGCACGTTGAAAGCGCTCAGCGTGGTAAAAGTGATCTGCCTGAAAATCCGAAAGAGCTAAGTGCCCCATAAAGAGTTGGTTAGTTCTCCAAGGTGAACCTGATTGTTTAGGAAGTTCTGGCACCAGCGAATTTCGAAACAAGGTAACTTGAAAACCGAATGGACGCCCGACTTCACTCTGCAGATTCCCAGTAAAGTACCACCACTCATTGCGAAATTCTGGATGATCAGCGTGATCACTGGGAAATGAAAAGGACCTTGGCTCCAGTGCACGTGCATAGCCGGATACATCGCCACCCCCCAATGCCTCTGCCACATTTAAGTTGCTATTACTCTGTATTGGCAGATCTCGTTGATGAAGTGCATACCAAGAGAACCCAAGTAGAGTAAGGCAACCGCAGAAAACCAAAATCAATTTGTAGTATCGCATTCACCTCATGAAATGAAAGTAAGGGCGTTGTCACCAAAAATTATGGNATCTTGATCTGAGAGANAAGTCTAAGAATGTTTAGTGTAAGATAAAATAATGAATGAAAATAGGTAACTAGATTTGGAAACAGTAGATAAGTGGATAAAGGAGGGAGAGCTTGTTAGATCTTCACTGACTGCATTTAAGCAAATTCTTGATTGGAAATCAGAACTTTTGAAAACCAGAGCAATTATTTAGCTGAAAGTGCTTCAGTTTAAAATTGGAAGGTGTTCTTGATAGATGGCTTGGAAGGCTTTGATTAGGTAATCTGCGTCAAAAGAACCACAAGTCTCTCTGATTGAGTGCATGGCAAGCATCGCCGCGCCCACATCAACTGTTTCTACCCCAAGACGTGCTGCGGTGATCGGACCAATCGTGGAACCACAGGCCAGATCGGTGCGCATCACAAATTTTTGAACAGGGACATCACACTGATAACAGATTTGTTCGAACCAAGCTTCTGTCCTTGCCGAGGTAGCGTAACGGCCTTGAGAATTCCGTTTGATGACTGGTCCTTCNTTCATTTGAGGAAAGTGATTTGGATCGTGCTGTTCTGCGTAATTAGGATGAACAGCGTGCGCCATGTCTGCCGATACAAGGATCGAATTGGCGACTGCACGTTCGTAGGCCTGTGGAGATCCAGTCTGCTCCGCCAGTCTTCTGATAACAAATTCCAGAAAAGANGAATGAGCACCCTCCGTTGTTTGACTACCAATTTCTTCGTGATCGTAACAAACCAACACCNGNGTCCATGGCTTCGTAGAGCTGNAGTGACAAAGTGCCTGCAACCCTGTGAAGCAACAGAACAAGTTGTCCAAACGTGCTGAGGCAATGAATTCCAGATCTGGCCCCCAGCACTGAGCGGATTGGGTGTCATAAAGACTTAAATCCCAACTACGGATCTTGCTCGCATCCAAATCCAATTCCTCTGCAAGCCAGAACTTCAGCGCATCTTCAGTTTCCCAGTTTTGACTCTTGGTCAAAATGGGTGGCAGGTGTTTTTGCTTATTCAGTTGTAGGCCTTTATCATTTANCTCACGATTCAGATGAATCGCCAGCTGTGGAATTCTGGCCAGTGGTCGCTTACAGAGAAGAGGATAAGTCTTCAGTCCATTTTCAGATTCAACGAATACCCTTCCTGCCAAAGACAAATCTCTGTCAGTCCAAGTCCCTAACAAAACTCCACCATATACCTCTACTCCCAGTTGACGGTAGCCACTTCGGGTAATATTTGGATGGGGCTTGAGCCGTAGATTGGGGCTATCGGTATGGGCTCCAACAATATGGGCTCCATGATCTGGGAGAGATTCTCCTTGAATCCAAGCAACAATGCTTGTTTCACCCCGAGTGACATAGTATTTTCCGCCCTGCTCCGTCTCCCAAAGTTGGCTTTCTCGCAACTCAAGGAAGCCGCTGGCTATGAGTTGACGCTTGATTGACTGAACTGCATGGAAAGGCGTCGGAGANAAATTCAAAAATTGGAGCAAATTCGAAACGGTTGACATAAAAGTTACAGGGCCATTGCGACTAAAATAATCAGTAAGTAGATACCAAACATGATTGTAGATTTTGTCTTGGTAAGTGTGTAGTTATCACTCCAGAAGAGATAGATTGCCAGCGCAGTAGCCCCGACCANCATATACACTAATTCGATCTGCGGTAAATTCACTGGAGTAACGGATCCGGTCAACACCAAAGCAATTAGGATTGGGACACTTAGGCAAATACAAATATCAAAAATATTGCTTCCGAAGACATTGGATATCGCAGCATCATAATTACCCCTTTTCGCGCTCAGAACAGAAAGCACCGTATCTGGCACCGAAGTCCCAGCTGCNATCACAATGAAGCCCATGATCACGGCATCAATACCAAGAAGATCACCAAGCTGGATGGAGGCCTCAACCAATATGTGCGAGGCTAAGCCCATTACCAGCATCATTCCTAAAATCCACTTCCATGCGTGAGGTTCATCCCGAATTTCCAGTTCAGATTCTTCTTCCTCTTCAACACTAGCCTCAGTTTCTGCTGGAACACTCACATTATTGTCCTCTTCAGCCAAATTTCTTTTGTGTTTGCGATAATCAATGTTTAACCAAAAAATATAGCCCACGTAAGCAAGGATAAATAATGCAGCAACACCAAAACCCCAAGCATTGGGGAATGCCAAAAGAGCTACGAGCAACAAAATAACCACGCCGAAATACATTAAGCTGTCTCTCCACACCACCTCCTTACCAATTTTCATTGGCCCTTTAGCAACTAGGCCTGCAGCAGCTGGAATGATTAAGACATTGTAAAGTGCAGAACCTACAATTGAGGAAATACCTACTTCTGCTCGCCCCAATAAAATTACAGCAATTATAGCAACACAAAATTCTGGGAATGAACTCGCAATAGCATCAATNACCGCAGCTTTAATTGATTCAGGGAGTTTGTGCTTCTCCTGAACNTAGTCTGCCGCTGGCTGAAAAAAATCTCCCGCTCGCCAAATAGCAATAGAAGAGAANACAATTAGACTCACCCACAAAAGAAACGATACTGGCCAAATTTTAAGCCCCACNAAATACAAGATAGCCAAGGCCATGATCACCACCGTTAGGTTTGCAACATGGTGGTAAATTCCCCCACCAAAGAAAAAGCGCAGGGGCTGGACAAGGTTAAAATTCATTATGATCTCTGAGAAGAATTGTTCGAAGAAGAGCTTTGCAAAACACCCTCGCTACCCTCACGTAATCGCCTAAGATTATCGCGATGGCTATACAGAAGTAGGAGACTCAAAGCAAACTGAATTGNACTTAAATCCCATGTTGGGAATTCCCACACCATGCCTGGCAAAACTAAGCTAACAGGCGGCAATACACAAAGCATCACGATTGCGGAGAAGCTTGATATTTTTTTCCAGGCAAACATCAGCAACCACGTTCCCATGCCAACTAAAGCTAATGGATAATAAACAGCCAGCAGGGTTCCAATTTGACACGAAATCCCCTTACCACCCTTGAAGCGCAGAAAAATTGGGAATACATGTCCAAGAATTGNGAAAGCTCCAACCAGCATCAGGGTTCCCAATGCAGGTTCAGGCGTTGACTCTTCCAGCAGCAGCGCATCTGCTATCAAAACAGCGANCCACGCTTTACCGAAATCAAGTATAAATGTTAGCGCTCCCGGTAATTTTCCACCGACTCTCATTACATTGGTCATACCAATGTTTCCACTACCTTGCTGGCGGACATCAATACCCAACCAGAACCGGCTAATCAATAGTCCAAAGGGGATGCTCCCAAGAAGATAAGCTATCAGGAGAGAAATGAGGAGGGACATTTTAATTGGCTTCTAGAACGGTGGAAAAACCACTGGAGTACTTGGAAAACTTTGATTTTCAAGCATTCCAGTGATCACATATCTCATCTGCCAACTCAATTTCAACTTTTCAGTTCGAGATCCCCCATGAGGCTNTCATCAACGGCGAAATCGAAATCTGGTTCCAGTTCTAATGGCGGACTTGCTTCAGGAGAATTGTTTGTCTCGCCTTCTTTAGTTTGCTGCGGGGCTGGTCCAACCGGAGCTGGTTGACTCATAGATGTTGAACCGAGTTGAGCTCCATACGGATAGGATTGGGTTTGCCTACGCTGCAACTGTGCCGGACTAGGCACAAGAATCGCTGCAGTAAGCAACAACAGCGCGAAAGCGAAACATCCACAATAGATGAAACCGTTAAAGTACAGATCGTACTTTTGCTTATCAAGATAATAAGTTACGGTTTCAAAACCACTATAAGTTTGAAAGCTGACCTTACCCATACCACTGTAAAAGTAGTACATTCCGAAGGCCATCATTCCAAGTGTTGCTAAGAAACCAATCGTGTAGAGATTGGAGTAAGTTTGATTTTCAGGCATATGCCCTCTTCATGACTTAAAGTCCAAGGCACAGCAGTCCCCATCTCGTCTCAGAGACTGGGCAAACTTATTGCACTTTGGACAGAATCTAGCTCCAATTTCTTNAAGAATTTATGGAGCCAAGTTTTTGCCTTAATTGACCTATCGGCTGTTTAAAACAAAACTTGAGTCCTTTTTTCGATTGCCTCTCTGGACCTCTTGCTTTAGCACTATTACNTNGCTTNTATCTNCCCGGGANGAGCCCGGCAATTCATCAACGACCGAAGTCCACATCAACATGACAGACAAATTTCAGGATAAATCTCAGGTCATTGAAGCTGAGTTAACCCCCCAAGACGAAGAATTTCTTAAAGAAATCAATCNGNAGATTCTANAATTCNTTGAGAAAGACGAAGAAATTTTAGAATTTGACCCNATGAACTCCTANCAACGTAGGCTCGTACATCAGATGGGCTCGTTATATCAACTCAGCAGTAAATCTGTNGGTAGCCGAGATGAGCGNTATGTCTGNTTGCTCAAATCACAGTCNCTTGGNGAAATTCTGGCTGCACNAGAAAAACCAGAAGANNCTCCNGGNNCTAGCTCCCCGAAAGNAGAGTAATGATNGATAGAGGNNATGAAATCTTNTATTGCCGNCCNGGTCANAANATTGTTTTGAGAGCCGATGGCAGCTTCGGAGTCCCGACTTCGGATAACACTATGAAAGTGTTGGATGAGAGAGAGATGGACAATGGTATGTTTCGAATTCAACGCAACCACTTGATTTGTCCTCAGGATGAGCAGTGGTGAGGACTGGAAGGAGTGGTCAAACTTTGGTTTGGCCTACTTAGGTGACGCTATCTTTGAGCTTTGGTGTCGCAAATATGCTTTGCAGAGAAGTCAAAGTGCCAGCCAGGTGCATCAGTGGGTGGTAGAGTTAGTACGCTGTCAAACACAATCAAAGCTGGTGTCTCTTTGGTACGGAATGCTAAATGAGGAAGAGCTTCAAGTTTTTCAACGTGGGAAGAACCAGAAACCACAAACACGGCCTAAGCATGCAACGGTTGAGGAATATCGAATGGCGACAGGCTTTGAATGTGTTATCGGCTATTGGCACCTTCAACAACGTGATCGGCTAAACGAAATGATGCATCTTCCAGAATCTAGAAAATTGATTGAGGCACACACTGCAGAAATCTAAATGAACGTTTACTTGACTGCATTATTGTTTATTTTGACGATTGGAGTCGTGACTTTTCCCCTTTTTTTTAGCCGAATCCAACGGCATGAACTCCCGAAAGACCAAGCAAATTTAGATACCGGTGAATCTAACGCAATATTGAGTGCACTCAGCGAATTGGAGGACGATTTTCAATTAGGACGGCTAAACAAAGACGAATATCAGCAGCAGAAATTTCGACTGCAGCGTCAATATTTGAAACTTAAAGAAACCCCAGAAAACGGATGACAAGCCAGCTTCTGAAAAACTTGCGCCGGCCCTCCACTCTGCCAAATTCTAAGCAGGAGCAGGGAGAACAAACACATAATGTCAAGGAATGCGTCCTTTACATCTGGGGTTTGTTTAGCCCCCCCCCCAAACCCTCCGCAGTTCGGGCTAAACATGCAGACACTGAGATTCGTTCCATCTCAATGACGGGTCTACTTATCGGTTTTCTGCTGATTATGACTTTGGTGGGAGTGGTAGGTGATTACGGCGTGCTAGCCACCTCAAGACTCAATGACCAAGATTTACGCTTGCGTCATGAAATGCAGGAAATGCGAGTTCAGGAGCAAGAATTGCTAGCGGAGGTCCAAGCTCTGCGAACAAGCCCGGAATACATCGATTTTCTAGCTCGGCGTGATTTGGGATTAGTCAAGTTGGATGAATTGATCTACTACTTACCCAAACACATCTCTCTGCCGAGAGAATCCTCCTACTTAGTCTTTCCTTCTAGTAAACATCCTCGTCGTCAAGTTGAGCGAGTTTTAGAGGCCTTACACCCTTTGGAAAATCGATCAGACACTCTGTTATCTACCACTAATACAAACTCTCCCTTGAATGGGGAAGCTTCACAGTGAGCTAGTAATTTTTTCAAATTACCTCTAAGAACTCTCTCGTCTGGGTAACTGAGCCGTACGCAAAGACTTGCAGTTTGCCGACCCCCCAACTCTCCTGAAACGTCCTTCAACAACGGAATCAAGCGGTACGGGGCTTCATAAATCACCAAAGTGGTCTGCAAACGTTTCAGGCTTTGCAGGGCCTTTCGGCGCAACTCTGTCTTCCGGGGAAGAAAACCGACACAATAAAAATCCTGACAAGGCAGCCCACTGACAACTAATGCCGTCATCAGCGAAGAAGGGCCGGGTAAAGATACAATTTCACCCTGACTTGCGATGATAGCTTGGATCAAGCGATACCCGGGATCTGCAAAAACTGGAGTTCCTGCATCAGAAATTAATGCGAGCTGTTTGCCATCTTTCAGCAAATTAAGTAAATCCCTGATCTGCTCTGACTCATTGTGCTCGTTGAGGGTTCGTAGATTCTGTTGAATTCTGTGATGCTTGAGAAAACGGCTGCCGACCTTCCGTTCTTCACAAATCACTTCATCGACAGTTTTCAGAACTTCCAGTGCCCGTAAAGTAATATCACCCGCATTTCCAATTGGAGTTGGAACGAGAAAGAGTTTGCCCATGGACATAGGACCTAATTCACCAACGGCTTTGATAGTGGGAAACGGAGAGACCCCTTCTCAAACCTTATTGGCTCAATTTTGGGACAAAGTAGACTTGAGAATCGGAGCGGATGGTGGTGCAAATCGATTATTGTCGTTAGGGCTAACACCTGATTTTGTAATAGGAGATCTGGATTCACTTACTGAAGCAAATCGAAAGCAATTTCAAGCTTCCCAGTTGCATCTGGTAACCGATCAAGAAACCAACGATGTTTCAAAAGTTCTTGAATTTTGTCATCATCAAGGAATCAAGGGCGTTCATCTCTTAGGGATGCAAGGGAACCGGACAGATCATTTCATGGCCTGCCTGGACTCTTGCTTTGGCTTCAGAAATCTGCTGGAAATTAGCATTTGGAGTGAGGCTGAGCGGATAGATCTTTCCACTGGGATATGGTCTGCCTTGCTACCTATAGGCACCACAGTTTCCCTGATCCCAGCTTTTGGACCTGTGACTGAAATTACTAGTTGGGGCTTAGGTTATGCACTTGCTGGTCGAAGTCTGTGTCCTGGTCAGCCACCGTGTGGTGTTTCCAACCTGAGTGTTCAACCAGATGTCAGAATCAAATTTTCTGAGGGCACTTTGCTGGTTGTTACTCAACTAAAGCAAATCGAGTAAAATGGGGTATGCGATTTCAAGTTAGGTTCCTAAGAATTTGCTGAGAGTCGCTGCCTTGTTTTGCGAACAAAATCGACTAAAAAGACCAAGAACACCCCACCAAACAACCCTACAACCAACGAAAATGTTAGAATCAATCTAGAATTGGGCTTACTAGGATTTTCAGGAGGAATGGCACGATCAATAATTCGAACCAAAGGCTGTTGGCCTGACTGCAATAGTTCTAATCGTGATTGGTTCTGAGCAAATTGAATTCTCAACTTAGAAATTCCCCCTGATTCTATTCCATCTTCAATTAATTTGCTATCTCTTTGGTTATTGAATTCAGCCAGTTTTGCCTCCAATACTCCGATTTCTGCTTTCATGACCGTTATGCTTGCTGCATTAGGCTGTGTCTTTTCAAGTACACCCAACTCAATTTGACGATCCATCAAGCGCTGCTGAAGATTTTCCAAAACTAAAGGACTGACAGAGAATGAAGTCTCTATTTCTGCTGAAATTACTTCAATAGATTTTTCTGCTCCCAATTGACTTAAGGATTGGCTCAGACTATCTACTTCGCGCTTCAAATCCATAATTTCTTGAGAGACCAAGTAATCATTGGCCCAACGCAATCCATCATTTGCTAGGCTTGTTGCCAGTTCTGGGTTGTGGAATTGGACTGTTAGTAATGTCAGTCCAGAGAATTTTTCAGTTTGAAATTCAAAAGTAGGATTTTTGGTATCTCCAATCAGTGAGGCAGCTGCAAATTCCTCTGGGGAGCGCAAATCGTTCGGTAGGTCGTAGATATCTGTCGTAGGATCGTACAGATCTGTTAGAATCAAAGGGGTCAAGCCTGTGCGATCAAGAAAAAAAGAGATAAACTCAATTTTTTGGAACAGCCTGATTGTGCGCTGATTGAGGAATTCCTCTTCCAGATCGACTATTCTTCTTTCGTGATTCTTTTGCTGAAGGTTGACCGGATTTAAGGGGATAACTTCGTAAGAAACTCTGGCTACATAGGTTTTCGGAGTCAACTCCAAATAAGACCAAGTACCAAGAAAAGCTATCAGGACGCTGGCTAAAAGTATCCACCCATTTCGCTTCAAACTAATTTGCAGCAATAAGAAATAGAAGTTGGTGCTTTTGGAATCTTGAGGGTTGTATGGGTTAGGAAATGGGGTGACGTTGGAACTGGTATACAAATCTTTGAACTGATCATTTTCTTGGTGCTCCAAGGACCTATTTAATGACTGAACCTAGACTCTCTACTGAGAAGATCCATCTTGAGTAATAATTCGATGGTAGCGCTTTTTTCCAGCCCTCAACAAAACTTCGCCCTCAACAAAATGCTCAACATTCAAAGTAGCCTCTAATTCTTTAATACGTTCCTGATTCAAGTAAAGACCGCCTTGCTGCAGTAACCGTCTGGCTTCACTACGACTTGGGCATATTCCCACTTCCACAAATAAATCCAAAAGTAGGATACCTGCGGTAATTCGTGATTGGGTAATCTCAGTTGCGGGAACTTGGCTCCGATCTCCACCTCCCCCAAAAACTGCTTGAGCACCCCTTTCCACTTTTCGGGCCTCTTCTTCACCATGTGCCAAACTTGTGGTCTCAAAGGCCAACACTGCTTTGGCTTTGCGAATATCTGCCCCCTCCAACTGCTCCAATTCCTGAATCTGTTCTTGTGGCAAATAAGTGAACAGTCTTAAGCACTTAGCTACATCAGCATCATCAAGATTGACCCAGTATTGATAGTATTCGTAGGGTAAAGTTCTTGTTGGGTCCAACCAGATAGCACCAGATTCAGTCTTACCCATCTTCTTACCACTGGCAGTAGTCAACAATGGATATGTAAAACCGTAAGCTTCGTGCTGGTCAACTCTTCGAATCAGGTCCACCCCAGAAATAATATTCGCCCATTGATCATCACCCCCGAGTTGAAGGGAGCAGCCGTACCGTCGCTTCAATTCTAGAAAGTCATAAGCCTGCAGTAGTTGGTAGTTGAACTCTAGAAAAGAGAGGCCTGTTTCCAGACGAGCCTTGTAGGTTTCAAACGAAAGCATCCGATTTACTGAAAAATGACGACCAATTTCTCTTAGAAAATCCAAATAGTTTAGGTCCCGCAGCCATTCTGAATTATTAATCTGTAAGTTTTCTTCGTCAAATCTGAGAAAGCGTCTAAATTGAGGATGAATGGCTTCAATATTTTTCTGAAGTTGCTCTTCAGTGAGCATCTTGCGCATTTCAGTTTTCCCGCTCGGATCTCCTACCATCGCAGTTCCACCACCCATCAGAGTAATGATTCGGTGTCCGTGGCGTTGTAAGTGGGCTAATCCCATGATCGGAATGAGGTGACCCACATGTAGCGAATCAGCGGTGGGATCAAATCCACAGTAGGCACAGATGGATTGTTGATCCATCCGAGATGCCAATTCCTCTGGATGGGTTTGCTGCTGGCAGAAACCCCGCCATTCAAATTCTTTCAGGACGCTCAAGGCTGGAACTCGCTAGAAACTGCAGAAATTAGGGGGATCAAAAATGTAGGAATTTTCAGAAGCTTGCTGTACCCGAACAGACTTCGTTACAGGTTACAGATTCATGGCCACATTCGGCCACAAAAAACTGACCATTGTAGCATTCACATTGTCCACTCCAGCGGAAATCAATCTTCACGTCACCAGAGGCCGTTTCGTAAGGGAAATTGTAGACGTTGTCTTCACAAATAGAGCGTTGTCGCCATTGATTGGCAGTCTGAGTTGGAGGTGGTATGAAGCGAGATGGAGCGCTGGTCATTTGACAATTCTGCAAACAATCATTGTAGACTTCAAAGCAGGTATCACCCTGAAGGAATCCCCCAAGTTCTCGGCATTGAGGAAATCCGTATTGAGGATGCTCCACCACGCAACGTTCCAAGCAAGAACTTTCTACTGCGCTTACAGTTGGTGCAGCCAAGCTTATCAATCCGATTGCCACAGTTAGGATTCCCCACAATAACTTAGTCATGCCAACCTCTCCTTCCGGAAAACGCTTCTTGTAAGGTGATTTCGTCCACATATTCTAAGTCTCCTCCTGCTGGCAAGCCCCGAGCTAGTCTCGTGATCTGAGGGACTAAATCTACTAACTCGGACTGCAAAAATCCAGCCGTAGCTTCTCCCTGTACAGTAGGGTTAGTTGCCAGAATCAGCTCGTCTGCTCCATCTTTTTCCAGCCGTTTGCGTAAGCTGCGAATTTGCAGTTGGTCAGGTCCAATGCCTTCCAACGGGGACAAGGCACCAAGCAGCACATGGTAAACACCCTGATAGACCCTGCTTCGTTCGATTTGGAAGACGTTGTTGGGCTGCTCTACCACACAGATCAGCCGCTGATTTCTCATTTGATTGATGCAGACCGAGCAAGTTCCAAGGTCCGTGAAACCATGACAGATATTACAGTGATGTATCCTTTCCTTCACCTGTCGAATAGCTTCCGCGAGATTTGCGGCTTCTTCTGGTGTGTATCTGAGTATCCCAAAAGCAAGCCGTAACGCCGTCTTCTTGCCGATCCCGGGTAATCGAGATAACTCACGGGATAAACGATCCAAAGACTCTGGATACTGCATGCTCACTTCTTATCAGTGAACAGCTGATGGCCCTGCCGAGCCGCTGTGATTTCTAGTCCAAGGGGTTCACTAACTGTGATTTCGACGCCCTGAGCTTTTGGATTCCATTGCTCTGGGTAGTTGTTCAAGCGTTCTGAAGTCATGTTCTGCAAGCGTTGTTGATACTCTTCTTCACGAGCTCGAAGTTGCTTGATCATCGACTTCATGCCTCCACCAACAAACTTCATCACCTTCGATGACTTTTGTTTCTCTTCAAGTTCGTCCAGCTTGTCGAGGTTTCTTTGGGAGATGGTGAACTCAGCACGAATATCAATTGGGATTTCTTCCTCCTCGACAAGTGTCCCACACTTATGTACGCGCCCTCCGGGCATCCGTAATTCGGTATACTCTACAGTGTTGCACTTTGGACAATGTAGCCATATCAACCACCCCTCAATTTGGCGACTTTCCTCCTTTGCTTTTCGATCCGCCAACCGTTCAGCGAAATTGATAATCTTGCTCATTCAAACCCCATCAACGTCTTGGAGAGAGTCCCTGCATCAAAAGGTTTGAGAATGTGACTACTGATCCCCGCTGCTTTTCCCATGGCAAGCTGATCGTCCAGTGGGTCCATCAGCATCAGGAGAATTGGCAGAGATTTTTTTGAATGAGTTTCACGGATCTGCTTGACGAGGTCCACACCTCGTGCTCCATCCATATACCAATCAACCAGTACCAAGTGATATTGATAGCGCTCCAGCAACTTGTTCGCCTCGTCAGGGTCTTTGGCTTCATTGCAAAGCTCTGTTCCCAGATCTCTCAGCGTCTGGCGAATCATCCTGCGAGAAGTGTTGAAGTCATCCACGATCAAAACACGTGTTTCTTCTCCGATTTCCATCAGCGAACCTTATCGAACAGGGAGGGAGAGAGGAGTTTGTTCAGGGAAAAGTAAAAATTTTGAAAGCAGGATTGGGACCGTGACGGCAACTCAATCGTTTGCGAGAGAGAGAATTAGCTGAAATTCTTCTTTGGTAACAGGTTGAACGGAGAGACGCATCCCCTTGCGCAAGAGGAACATTTCTTTCAGTTCAGGAATACTTCGCAATTCTTTCAAAGTCACAGGACGTAGAAATTCCTTCTCAAACTGAACATCTACCATCAGCCAGCGAGGATTTTCTGGCGAGCTTTTCTCATCGAAGTATTTACTCGTAAGATTCCAGGAAGTGTGATCTGGGTAAGCTTCACGAACGACTTTTACTGTACCGACAATCGCAGGCTCAGCTTGACGACTGTGATAGAAGAAAGCTCGATCACCCACTTGCATCTCATCACGCATCAGATTGCGAGCTTGGTAGTTACGGATCCCGTCCCAGTTCTCAGTCTGATTAGGACAGTTTTTCAGGTCCTCCAGTGAAAAAACATCAGGCTCACTCTTAAGTAACCAGTACTTCATCTTGCCTTCTCTTCAGTTAGATGTTCATCCACTCGCAGTGGCTGCATTTTGACCGCAGGACTACCCCGCCGAACCCAGAGACGAACACGTTCTACAGTCACCCCATTCTCTCGACTGATACTAGCCAACTGCTCCACATAAAGGATGTCACCCACACGAAATTCGAACAAGGTGCTGTTGGACTCTAGTGGATTCAGGAGCAATAGCACCAAGCCAGGATTATAATGAAGCCTCAGGGAGCCTTCGAAAGCTACCGCCTCCTCCAGCAAATCAGTCGGACGCTGATCCGAAATTTGCAGTTCGTAAAAGATTCCAGAGTCCAACAGCGGAAGATTCATTGTTCCATATTTAACGAATTACTGATTTTCCGGGCGAAGCGGACGCAGCACTTGTCCTGCTTGCCACATTTCCTGGTTGCGAACGATTTCCAGTTCCTGCTCCAACTTGTCTCGATAGTCAGGCTGGGAGTTGGTATCGATGGATCTCTTGGCTTCATCTCCCCGAATCACGCTCTGGTAGCATTCTTCGACAACGGGCTTAATCGCCGCATGGAACTTGGGAGCCCAATCAAGCGCACCACGTTGAGCCGTCGTGGAGCAGTTTGCATACATCCAATCCATCCCACGCTGAGAAACTAGAGGATAGAGACTCTCAAGAGCTTCTTCGATGGTCTCGTTGTAAGCTTCTGATGGAGAATGCCCGTGCTCACGGAGCACCTCATATTGAGCTAGGAAAGCCCCTTGAAGCATTCCCATCAAGACACTGCGCTCTCCGGTAAGATCGCTGTGAACTTCTCGCTCAAATGTGGTCTCAAAAAGATGCCCGGAACCAATCGCAAATGCCGTTGCAATACAACGATCTCTCGCCTTGCCCGTGTAATCTTGATGAATGGCGAATGAAGAGTTGATTCCACGTCCTTCGAGGAAGTGAGTGCGAACTGTCAGTCCGCTACCCTTGGGAGCACAGAGAATCACATCAACATTGGCTTGAGGCACAATACTAGTGTGATCTTTAAAAACAATGCCGAAACCATGTGAGAAGTAGAGTGCATCTCCATCCTTCAGAGAATCCTTAACCATTGGCCACAGCGCGATCTGCGCAGCGTCTGAAACCAGGTACTGAAGAATGGACCCTTTTTGAGCAGCTTCTTCCATCTCAAAAAGGTTTTCTCCAGCAACCCAACCGTCTGCAAGCGCTTTGTCCCAGCTACGCCCTGGGCGCACACCCAAGGCAACGTTGAAGCCTTGATCTCTCATGTTCAAACCTTGCCCACGACCTTGTGGGCCATAGCCAAGAATGGCCGTTGTTTCCTTGTCGAGGATATCCTTGCAGCGCTCGGGTGGATAATCACTGCGCTCGATGATGGTTTCTCGGAAGCCGTTGATGTTGATTTCCTTCATGTTCGTCACGTCCCTGAAAAAGTTTTTGATTGGCTATTGGGAAACCAACAACCATAGAAATCCACTTAAAAATGTCAATCTTTTCGCAGGTAAAAACTGGGCTGAAGAACCAAAAACTGCTTGCACTTCCGAAACAGTCAGATATATTTATGAGCTTTCGATGAGTTCCCCAATAGCTCAGCTGGTAGAGCAAATGACTGTTAATCATTGGGTCGCTGGTTCGAGTCCAGCTTGGGGAGCCATCCGTCAAAAATCCCTTTTTCAGAAGAAAAAGCGGCCTCTCCCGCCCTGCAAATCCTGTTTTTTTCAGCAATAATTCCAAATGGTTGGCGATAGTTCGGACTAAGCTTCCCCTCCTTCCAAGTAGAGTTCGAACA
>NYTS01000066.1 GCA_002683655.1 Deltaproteobacteria bacterium | reverse complement strand
CTGAAGAGTTGTTGGAGGTGGTACACCAGTTTCGTTTGTGGGAGGGAGAAGAGGAAGAAGAACGTGAAAGTCCAGCTGCCTTGCCTGAACCTGAAGAATTAGAAGCTATGGAAACAGCATCGGCAAACTAGACCTTCCTGAACACCACCACCGCTAATCGACCCGACCCATTGAAAATCCTCGAGTGAGATGACGACGTACCAGGATGACAATCAGAATTCCTGGAATCAACGTCAAGACGCCGGCTGCTGAGAGAATCGGCACGTTTGCAGTAAAAACACTGGACACCCGTGACATGATTGCCCCAATTGGCTTGACGTCAATTGTTGTCAGCGCGTTGGAGAGAATGACTTCGGTCCAGGAAAATAAGAAGCAGAAGAAGGCAGCGACAGCAATTCCTGGGGCTATTTCAGGCAGTAGAATCTTTCGAAAATACGTGGCCAGATTGTAGCCATCAATGCGCGCCAATTCATCCAACTCAGCTGGCACGGATGAGATGAATCCTTCAAGAATCCAGATTGCAATCGGTAGATTAAAGAAACAGTGGGCTAGTGCCACTGCGATGTAGGTGTCGATAAGATTGAGATCAGAAAAAATCTGGACGATTGGAATCAGTAGAATCGCCGGGGACATCATCCGGAAGGCAAGCAGGCCAAAGAAGAGAGAACGACTACCAAAGAAATGGTAGCGAGAGAAAGCATAGGCCGCTGGAATGGCAGCTATCAGGCAGATGGCAACATTCATCAGTACATAGACCGTTGCATTGAGATAGCCCAGGTACCAGCTCGAATCACTGAAGATGACTTGGTAGTGATCCAGAGTTGGGGACTTTGGATACAAGGTCAGCTGACCAGCGAGTTCCTTCATCGGCTTGAAGCTCATCGTCAGTAACCAATAGAGAGGAATCAATAGAAAGGCCAGATAGAAAACGGGTACAATCGAAAATCTCTGGTTCATGTACCCTCCTGAGACTTCATGCTTTGTGATGGAATAATCCGCAAGAAAAATAACCAAGCTACGACTACCACGATTGTGGCATAGATGACGGCCATGGCGCCTCCTTCACCCAAGTCGAACTGGATCGTAGCAGTTTGGATCAATTCCAGAGAAAGAAAGTTAGTGCTGACGCCAGGTCCCCCTCGAGCCAATACATAAGCTTCTGTGTAGATGATGAAGCTATCCATGAAGCGGAGAAGTCCAGCAATCAGTAGCACCAACCGAAGCTTGGGCAGTTGGATATGCCGGAAGATTGCCCAACGTCCAGCACCATCAATTGCTGCTGCCTGGTAATAAGCATCTGGAATCGTACGCAGTCCAGCAAAGCAAAGCAGCACCACTAAACTGGTCCAGTGCCAGGTGTCCATCAGAATCAGTGTGATCCATACAACAACAGGATCATTTAGGTCATAATTCCATCCCAGCAACGCCACGAACTCGCTGAGGAGCCCAATTTTTGGTAGAACCAGAAACCTCCAGATATAGCCCACCACAATCACTGGCATCAGCAATGGGATGGCAAAAATGATGATGTATAGTTTGGAGAGCAGTCCCTGGGAGGGTAACTTAAGCGCAATGTAGATCCCCAGGGACAATTGAATAGCCAGAGCCAGGATCGAAAATCCAAGACTCCGCAAGAGAGCAGCATAAAATTCAGCAGATCCCAGCACCTGCTCGTACCAAGTGGTGCCCACCCAGATATAGTGTTCCCCCGCAAAGGTGTCATGTAGAGAAAAATAAATCACTATTGCGAAGGGAATCACTCCGCTGAGGATCATTAATACTAGGGCTGGACTAAGCAGTCCATAGGCAAGGCGGTGCTGTGCAGTAGAAGCCATGGGCGCCTTAAAATTTTAAAACAATCAGGGGAAAAGAAAGAAAATAGTACGCTTGCTTTGGAGGCTCAAGAGCAGATCTACTTAAAAACAATTGGTACCATTCTTGCGGAATGCTTCCTCCAAAACATCTCTTTCGGATCAGGCTCTTGAAGAGTTCTGTAAAACTGGTGTCTGAGAAGACACGACTGGGTAAGGAGGAAAATGTCAGATAAAAACACAGAGGGTCAAACGAATGTCTTGCTCCGTGAAGCCAACCTACGTCGAGAAAGGGAAAAAAACCAGGACTGGAACGGAAAAGTGCGAGAGACGATGCTGCGTAAATTTCTAGAAGGAATTGTAGTGGCTGATTGAACAGAAATGAGGGATCGGCACTAGTCCGGTCCCTCAAACCACCACTTACTTGATGGACGCAGAGGCTCCAGCTTCCTGCAGCTTCTTAACGATCTCTTCGGCTTCTTCTTTCGGGCAGCCTTCCTTCACGGTTTTCGGTGCGCTCTCAACGAATTCCTTGGCTTCCTTCAGGCCAAGTCCGGTGATTGCGCGGATTTCCTTGATCACGTTGATCTTCTTCTCACCAGCAGCATCAAGGACAACGTCAAATTCGGTCTTCTCTTCGGCTGCGGCCTCCCCATCACCAGCACCACCGGCTGCAGGCGCAACAGCAACCGCTGCAGCGGCAGCGCTCACACCAAACTTCTCTTCCAACTCCTTGACCAACTCAGACAATTCCAGCACCGTCATGTTGGCAATATGCTCGATCAATTGCTCTTTGGTAATTTCAGACATTTCGATTTCCTTTCAATAACTTGGATTAGGCAGCAGACTTTGATTCGGCAACAGCTGCCAACGTACGAACAAACTTGGCTGGAACCTCGTTGAGTGTGCGAACGAACTGGGTTGACGGTGCCTGCAACACAAAGAGCACCTTGACAATCAGTTCCTCCCGACTTGGGAGTTTGGCCAGCGCTTCGACCTCTCCTGCATTCAGCAGAGAGGCACGATTGGCGTCGGATAGCACACCCGCCTTGATTACCAACTGAGGATTGGTCTTGGCGAATTCCGTGAGAATCTTTGCCTGACCCACAGGGTCAGATGGCGANTATACCAAGGCACAGGTNTCAACAAANTCNTTCTCCAAAACACCNAAGGGAGTTCCCTCGGAGGCAATGCGAGCNAGAGTGTTTTTGAGNACCTTCATNGTCGAAGCTGAATTGCGCAACTGCTGTCGCAGNTCCACNATCTTNTTAGCTTCCAGACCTCGNTAGTCNACNANTACGCCAGCGGCGGCGTTGTTAAAGATCTCCCGGATCTCGTCCACGACCGTTNCTTTTTGAGAACGATCCACGAGAACCTCTGATNGAAATTTCANGAGTGAACCGGGCTTCCAAAGAAGACCGGAGAGNGTNCATCAGGTCGTTACTNCACTACGCAGAAACTNCTGATGATCNGGCAGGGCAGTTCTGAAGAGAGCAAGGTAGGNCTTGCTNCAAGCACCACAATTGTCTCGGCGGGGAAGATTAAGCCCAGNTANGGCCCCCAGCTGTCTTCAACAACTGCTTGCCAGATNNGTNAAGGTGGGCTTTTAGNNCTCACCNGNGACTCCCTGTCAGGAGTCAATTCAANAAAATTTTATANACTTANGCGCAGTCCNGGTCCCATCGTGGAACTGANANAGCACTGGCGCATGTAGACCCCTTTAGAGGTCGANGGCTTGAGCCGNTGAACNGAATCAACNAANGAGTGGATATTTTCNGCCANCTGGTNCANATNGAAAGANATCCGNCCAACAGGTGCNTGTAGGTTNCCTTGNTTGTCNACACGGAATTCNACCTGACCNGCCTTGATGTCTTTNACAGCNTTGGCCACATCCATGGTGACAGTNCCCACTTTCGGGTTNGGCATCAANCCACGAGGTCCCAGGATTTTNCCAAGGCGACCNACAACATTCATCACNTCNGGGGTNGCNACAACACGNTCATAATCGAACCAGCTTTCNTTCTGNATTCGCTCAGCGATGTCTTCGGCTCCAACATAATCNGCTCCAGCNTCTTCNGCTTCACGAGCTTTTTCTCCCTTNGCAAANACCAGTACGCNNANNTCTNTACCCAGNCCGTGAGGCANNGAGCAGGTTCCACGAACCATCTGNTCNGCNTTGCGNGGATCCACACCNAGTCGGAGGACNACATCNACAGTTTCNTCAAACTTGGTNGCTTTCACTTCCTGCAGGAGNTGCAGGGCTNCTTCAAGTGAATACTGCTTTTCNAGTTCNACTTTTTCACGNATTGCCTTCTGGCGCTTACTCAGCTTCTTCATTNTTCATCTCCTTAATCGCCGATNGCCACACCCATACTACGAGCTGTNCCAGCNATGATCGCTTTGGCAGCTTCAATNTCGTAGCAGTTGAGGTCTGGTAATTTNGTTTTGGCAATNTCCNCTAACTGGNCTTGNGAGAGNGTNCCAACCGTNGCGGTATTGGGTGTNGCCGAACCNTTGCCAAGCTTNAGGGTTTCNTTGATCAANACCGAGGCAGGNGGGGTCTTNGTGATGAAACTGAANGAGCGATCNTTGTAGACNGTGATCACGACTGGAATGATCGTATCNAGTCCCTGCGTNCGAGCATTGAATGCCTTGCAGAACTCCATGATGTTGACGCCATGNTGGCCAAGNGCTGGTCCAATTGGCGGCGAGGGGTTAGCCTTCCCAGCAGCAACTTGCAGCTTGATGAAGGCCTTNACTTCTTTTGCCATGAAAACCTGTTGGAGTAGTCAGCGTTGGGTAGAACTCCCAACTCCTACTGTTTAGGCCTTTACCACCTTGTCGAAATCGACTTCGACAGGGGTTGGGCGGCCAAAAATACTGACAAGCACCTTGAGCTTGCCACGTTCGNGGTTGATCTCGTCGATCACACCACTGAAGTTGCTAAAAGGACCTTCGGTGATCATCACCTTCTGCTCCCGAACAAATTCTTCTTCCACACTGGCTTGCTGGAAACCGCTGTCGATCTGTTCCTTGATCGTCATCAGTTCTTCATTGCTTAGCGGTATCGGGGGAATGTAGTGATTTTCATCACGATGTTTACGCCCTACGAAGCCGTTGACTCGGTTAATGTTAATAATTAGATGCCAGAGATTTTCCTGCAGGTCCATGTGCAGCAGCAGATAGCCTGGGAAATATTTCTGTGTGACAACACGCTGCTTCCCACCTTTGCTGCGAGTGACTTCTTCAGAAGGAATGAAGATTTCTCCGACCAAATGCTGAAGTTCCTTGATCTCCAGTTGTTTTTCGATCGTTAGCTTGACTCGCTTCTCATACCCTGTGTGGGCCTGGAGAATGTACCACTTGAAGTGGCTGTTCTCGGCAGGNACAGGTTCAGCAGGTTCGTCTGTTTCAGGTGGAATAATTGGAATGTCGGGATTCAATTCACTATCGCTCATCGCATATCTCTTAGCCGGAAATCAGGAGTTGCATCAGGTTGGAGAGTCCAAGATCAGCCACCCCCAAATAGATCGCAATGATCAGCGATACCAGAACCACGATGGAAGTTTGCCGGATCGTGCGCTCACGGGTCGCCCATTGAATACGTTTAAATTCGGCTTGGACGTCAATAAAAAATTGCCGGATCCTATTGAACATGGCCTTGTTTGGATTGGACGTGATNACGNNTCTNCCAGAACCGAGACAGGGCGGGNNTCNTNGCTTGGTNCTGTGCAGGCCAGACAGGGGTCGAACCTGCGACCTGCGGATTTGGAATCCGCTGCTCTACCAACTGAGCTACTGGCCTGTACAAGGTAACGGTTCAATGTCACTGGAGCCCGAGAGCAGGATTGAACTGCCGACCTTTTCCTTACCAAGGAAACGCTCTACCACTGAGCTACCCGGGCCCATCGCTGGTG
>NYTS01000065.1 GCA_002683655.1 Deltaproteobacteria bacterium | reverse complement strand
CCCCCCCCCATTGCATGATTACACAAAAAATTCGGTGCTTGTCTCCCTTCTGCATCACACATCAAACATTATTTCCGTGCTTGCCTCCCTCCCACACACACAAAAAAAAATATATTTTCCGTGCTTGTCTCCCTCCCCCACGTACACAAAAAATATTTCCGTACTTGCGACGTGTTTGTCTCCCACTCACACCCGCTGAAACCACATTCATACTTGCATTCACACCCTCACTCACACACACTTACACTCATACTTGTTTTGTCCCATACCGAACATGTCATAGGTGATTTCACCTATGGATCCTACAGTCTAGGGGGTATTAAGAACATGATATTACCCAATAAATTAAATCTTAATCATGATTATGATATATCATGTTTTGATCACTTGTATATACGTACTGGGGTCCCTTTGTAACTACAAAATTATACAATTAATGGGAAATAATCTTTAACCCTTCAAAATATACACTTAACCACTTCCCGGAACCCTTCAAATATTCAGATTTTGTTCTTAATGACCACGATTACGTGTGTACACATGATCATATCAAATTCATATCATGAAAAAATTAGGAAAATTAACAAACATACTGATTAATATTTTCCAATACACAAACAGATAATGGACATGATCATTTTCAAGAAACAATCATATATATCCATGTCATACCATATGTTATAGACCTTATAATATTGGTTCTTTCAAGCCCTTCTCAGCATGTATCATTCTTTTTCGGAAACGAGTGCAGTTTAGGTCGCCAGCCCAAACCTAACGGTCACTGCCGTGACCACCATGATGCACGTAAATACTCGTACTACACATAAGTATGATCTACAACACATCTGATATCATATTGTATCCCTAATTGTGTACATGTGTACACATAAATGAAAAACTCGGATTGATCCGGATGAATATCAAGAAATATTGAATCGATTTTTTTATTTATTATTTATACCGCAACAGTCGAAGAAGTTTTCCCAGAATTGTAAATGAAATTACCAGCTAATGACTTCAAACTTGATGAAGTATGTTTAATTATGATAATTAAATAAATCACTTATTATTATTTTTCAACAAAAAAAATGACTATCTCTTATCAAATTTCCCCGACGAGCTAAATTTACTGCTCGTAAATGCTTATGGACAATTCTTTTGCTAGGATGAAAAGGCGATGCGAGACCGGCGTATGTCGTCCATCCTCAGTCAGTGACAACTCGGAGTACGCCTTGCGGACCACGTCCGCAATTTGCATGTCCTTCTTGTATCCCAGTTGATGAATAATTTTATCGGCCACTTGCCGGACTGTCAGCCGTGGCGGAGTATTTAAGGTGATAAGTGGTAGTCGTTGTGCCGCTTCAAAAGTATGTCCGAATACGAGTTTGCCATCCAAGAGACGTTGAGGTACCATATTGCATGGAACAGTGTATTGGCGACAGCCGCTATCCTCAGTGCGGAAAATGAAAACCATGGAATGGTACCCAGAGACTGGGCATAGTCCCATAATCTCTAAGTCGTTGTTGGTCTTATGAAGTTGCACCTTCTCCATGCGTTGCATAATGCATTTCACGTCGGATCCGATTACAACCAAACCACGCAAGGATCTTAACTTTGGATCTGTCGTTGGTTGGTAAGATTTCGGTCCATCATGGCGAAATCGATCGGCGTGCTCTTGAACGTCGTTTAACGATCTGTAAGCCATCACCGACTCCATAATGATGTCAACGTCCGAATGTTTACACACGAAGTCAGGCTTCCCGAGACCTTCCTCAGTACTACTCCCGTCTAGGGTCCCTGCGTCGCGTTTAAACAGCTCGATGAAGCAGCGGTTCCAACAGGCCTCGTGTGGTAAAGGAGTCTCGTTGTTTGTCCGTACGATGAATGGTTTAGTGGCCGTACGATGACAGGGGACAATCAATTTGTGCAAACGGATGCTCGGGATTATTTCTAGGAGAACATCCGCTGCGTATTTGAAGGGTTTTTCGTGAAATGTTCCGCGATCTAGAATCTTTGAACGATAGCGGCTTGCCTGCAGATGATTGCCAATCACATACCTGCCAGTATACTTGCTATATCGAACCAAACTGTGAACCGCACTCTGTTCTGGCTTTAGACGCCCGACTGTCACTGCGTTAATAATCTCATCCATATTTAATGCGAAACTGTCCACATCCACGTGCCCATAAACCAAGGCATGCATGAACGGCGGTGATAGTTCCATAGTGACAAAGCTAGAAACAGCGCGAGATTCATAGAGGCGGCTCTCAAAATTTTGGATGTCCAGTTTGATATTTCGGTAAAGTTCGGCTTCGCCCCATTTCTAATATCATGTGCAAACATGGAATAATTAGGTGTGTGTACAGTGGTGTTGATAGTGCTGGCCGTTGCTGTGGCGGTGGCAGTGGTGGCGGTGTTGGTGCATATGGGCGAGGCTGCCGTGCTACCGGTGATGTTGGAGTTGGCGCTGTGTGTGTGTGTGTGTGCGTACTGTGCATGTGTGGTGGTAGCAAAGACATGGGTGTTGTGGTATTGGTCGTTGTGTAGCTACCGGCATCGTGGCGGAGAAGGCAGCGGCGGCCGTAGCAGCGGTGGAATCGGCATGGGTATGTATGGCCTGGTGTGATGGTGGTAGTTATGTCTGTATGTGCGCGCGGGCGTGTGTGTGTCGCTGGTGGTGCTGGTACTGGTGTCGTGGTGTATGCGGGTGTGTGCTACCGGCATCTTTGCGGAGGAGGCGGCGGCGGCTATAACCTGATGTGATGGTGGTGGTTATGTCTGTATGTATGTGCGCGCGCGCGTGTGTGTGTCGCTGGTGGTGCCGGTACTGGTGTCGTGGTGTATGCGGGTGTGTGCTACCGGCATCTTTGCGGAGGAGGCGGCGGCGGCCTGGTGTAATGATGGTAGTTATGTCTGTATGTGCGCGCGCGTGTGTGTCGCTGGTGGTGCTGGTACTGGTGGTATCATCATGCCTGGGCGTTAACATGTTCAAATTGCCGTTGGTGTTGGTTGCGGTGTGGTGACGATGTTGAAAGCAAAAAAGACCTTGGGCCCAGCTGGAGCGCGTTGCCTCCCCAAAACCCAATCACACAGCCGGTTGAATATGCCGCGGTGGACTCCAGAAATCTGGACAAGGGCGCGGATGGCCTCCAGTTCCAGTCTTACCTCGGTCTGCTGGAGGGCGCCCTCAATGTCAGACTCCTTGATTCCACCAGACCAGTAAAACTTTGCAGCCATCCCGGTTGGGCTGGGTCTTTTAATACGTCTTTCGCCCTTTATGTTGCCGACCTCTTCCGGAGTTGTGGTAAAAAATATTGCTGTTGGGGGTGTTGAATATTTCAGAAGCTCGTAACATTTTTCAAAAACGACATGCGCTTCATCGATGACCAGCACAACTTTATGTGCGTTCAGAAATTTTATCATTTGTTTAAATGTGGAATTCCCAGGAAGAGCTCCATCGAGGTTTGCTTCATCGTTCAGTTGTTCGAGGAATTCCGCGCGGATCTGATCCTTGTCTATGTCTTGCATGGGGGTTCCCGAAATGAGCACGAAGGATCGATTGTCACTAGGACCGCGTTTTGAGTATGGGGCATGTCTGCGAATAGCCTCGGCGACCGTGCTCTTGCCAGAAGCAGGAGGACCACGAATCAGGTAGAAGTTACCTACAGTAATTTCATTGAGAATACTATGCACGTCGTCCTCACTGTCAATGTAAAAATGTTTATCTGGATCCGGTGGATGTCCGAGAGAAAAACCTTTGGGTTCCTCAAGTCTGGCGCGCTTTTCTGGGTTTTCGTCCATCTAAACAAACAGAGTTGCTAAGCACAAATACGCCAAGCAAGCAAAACCAAGAAGGCCAAACAAGAAAAAAACAAGAGTTCAATCTCGAAACACACACACACACACACACACCATACCAATGATTACGCCCAGAAATTGTTTATGTCCAGACTTCTCTCTGCCAGGTCTGGGGGACTTGCAATTTTTGGGAAATGGTTTGAGTTCTGAACTTTGCTTTGCACGAAGGCATACATACTCCGGTGGAGTATGGAGGGTATTCACCCTGAGGGTGTTGAAATTACTCGAAGGGGGCGCTAGCCAATAAACTACGCCGGTTACATTGATTTGTAACTAAATCTGGCTTAATTAAAAGAAACGGCTATGTGTATTTTTGTTTTTAAACCCCTGAAATCTGAAAAATGCTGCGAAGAAAAGGGCCATATATTATACTGCAGACCGTTAGCAAGCGCCGTTGGCCAGGTTTGTTTGACGGCAAACCATATTATGCACTTTTGCTCACATGCTGCATGCTTCTGCCCTGCAAAATATTTTTTTGTGTATATTTTGTTGGCGTTACGTTTTTTTCCTGTGTTGTTGCTGCTTTTTTTTGCTTTACAATAGCAAAATTAGTGGTGCATTTTTTTGCTTGTTTAATTTTTGCACTTTGCACAGTGTTTTGATATGCGTTGTACACAGTTTTTTGTGTGTTTGTTTACATTTTTTTTTGCATTTTGGCTTTGTATGCGTAATGCCCTGCTTGCCTTATTTTTTGCAATGGTTTTGTGCATTGGTTTATTTATTTTTGTTGCCAAAATGCTCACTTTTGCACTTTTCTTTTTGTGCAGGTTTTTCTCCGTGTCACTTCCTCGTTTTTCGTGGGTTTTTTTCCGCTGTGCCTTCCGTTTCTCTGTTTCGGAGGCTTTTGCCTGTTATAATTTTGTGTTCCGTTCTCTTTTTGCGTTTGTTTATGGTCTTTTGATGTTTTTTTTGGCTATTTTTGTGGTGTCGNTTTTTTTTGCAATTTGTGGTCATTCTTGTCGGTGCCACTTCCTCATCTTTCGTGGGTTTTTTGTCGCTGTACCTTCCGTTTTGATGTTTAGGAGGCTTTTGTTTGTTATACTTTTGNATCCCGTTCTCTTTTTGCGCTTGTTGATGATCTTTTGATGATTTTTTGACTATTTTTGTGGTGTAGTTTTTTTTTTCAATTTGTGGTCTTCGGTTGGCATGCAATTTTGTGCACTTGTTTATCCAGTTTTGCTTGTTTCCCGGTTATTTTTCGTTCCGCCCGTGCCCCTGCTCCACAATGTACCCCTAAGAACCCATATGCATCCTCCCACACCCATGCAAACCCATATGCGCCAAACCATAACAAAACATGATGTCCGGGGAAATTTCCCCGGCCATAGGGCCCAAATCAGGGCCTGCTTGGCCCTAAATGTCCCCTTCTTGCCTTGTTTTTGTGCTCCCCGTGTCCCCTGCGCCCCAACACATCCATCCACATCCATTTGCACCCATTTTCACCTCTTTTTACCCGTTTGTACCCTAACTTTCAATGTATATGTGTGTAATTTAATAAAAAATAATATCAAAATACTATAGATTTCAAAAATTTCATATTAGTAACTTTGTTTTCATCATTAACAATCCGATAAGTACATGTAATATGTTGATGATTACAATAGGCCCTATCAAAAAATATTAAATATTCATGAAATACCTACCGATCACAATTCTGGAAATCCTGCACCAATCCAGCTGTAAGAACTTCTATATTGAAATAGACACATAATAGAAGTTCTATACAAGTTCTATCAGGGTTATAGAAGATCCTTTTTGTGGAAAATTAAAATAGAAGTTCTATTCACATTATAGAACCATATAGAAATAGTTATAGAACTTCTACGGTAGAAGTTGATCCCTAGTGATATATCGGATCCGATGATCCACTCATCCTTAGTGTTCCGTCTCCCGGGTCGTGAGATCTCGGTGGGAGACGTATCTCTCCTAAACAAAAACTCGTTCGATAGTTAAAGTAAAATTCATTGTGTTACATTACTCATAAAATGGGGGAAAGGGCGATAAGGGCCTTTCCCCGAAATAGTCCGGTCAATAAGAAACTTTCTGAGAAAGTTTCGAGAAATTTCAAAGAAAAATATAAAACTTAGGTCTAAAAATGGACCTACCCTAGTACAAACATGTACAAACATCATGTACAACATATACTAGTACCTATACCAACCTAGGGTTGGTTGTTCACAGTCATACACTAACCCAGGGTACCCCTATGGTTCACTGCCCCCATGGTTTTGAAGCAACCGAGCTTGGGTTGTTGAGGTACCTCAGGAGTGTTCTCACGCATCGGGGCCATCGTAGTATCGGGTGGCCGCGGCGTTTTCGGCGTTATCGGCGTGCTGGTTGGCGGCGCGGGCGGCTTCTTGACGTAAGAGCCTGGCGTTGGCGGCCAACATCACTTTGCGAGTGTCATTTCGGCGGGCCAAGCGTGCCTCGCGTGCACGGTTAGCTGCATCGGTCAATGGTCCGGCGTTGCGGTCACGGCGGGTAACGGCGGCACTTGCGGCAAGTTGGCGGCGTTCCTCGCGTCCACGTCCACGTCCTGCTCGACCACGTCCACGTCCACGGCCACGGCCACGCCCGCGTCCACGACCACGTCCACGGCCATGTCCACGTCCACGTCCGACTTTTGCAGCTGCGTTAGTCCCCGTGGCGTTATCGGCGGCGGCGGNGTTACGGTTGTTTCGTCCGTGAGCGGCTTGGGTCGCGGCGATCATGGCCAAAACGTCATCATGCGGCTGTGTGAGTTCTTCGTCGTCGGTTTCCTCTACAAAGCGTTTAACTTTCATCGGCACGTCTTCGGCAACTTGAATTAGCGGCTCCCAGGTGCGTTCCGTGTCGCTGTGGTACTTCCAGCGGATCAAAATCTCGGCGTCCCCGTCGTCATCCACCATCCAGTCGTCTATAGACTCAACTTTGAAAGCCTGGCGGTCGTGCATGGCTGAGGCAATGACTTCGGCAGTGGGCTCGTAGCCCGCGCCGGCTAAACGAACCATCTTCCGCCAGTGAACGGTAGCGATGGCATCCTCACCTAGCAATCGCACTTGATATTTGGGCGGTGACCCGCCCGTTACCTCGTATGGGCCTTGCCACAAGACATTTAACTTGCTGTGGCGCCTGGGGTTCGCCTGGGTCTTCTCGGAGGTGACCATGACAAAATCCCCTACACGGAAATTCATACCCGGGTGACCCCCAGCTGCCTTTAAGGCCTTCCGGCGTTGTCGTGCCTCTTGGACGCCTCGCACCGTCTCATGCAGTCGGTGCAACGATCGTTCCAAACGGGCGCAATACCTGTTAAGGACGGTCATTTTCGCCGTTATCTGGCGGGCGTCCTTGATTTTTACTCCAGTCCACATGGCCAGCTTCGCGGTGGTGGTGGGTTTTCGTCCGGTCATTACTTCGAGTGCGCTGCGGTCCCCTAGCACTTCACGTACACGGTGGTTGGTGGAAAATTCAACGAGGGGCAACAGAAGGTCCCATTCGTCGATACTTGGGTAACCCGTGGTGGCTAGACCACTGTAGGATGGCCCGGGCGGCGGCGATGGCGGTGGCGGACGGCGTCGGCTTGAAGTACACCAGCCGAGTAAAGCGGTCCACGATCATCAGCACGTATGAGTACCCGGTGCGGCTGTTGCCCATCTTGATGTAGTCTGCGCTGATTATCTCGCCGGGACGCTCCGCCAGGAGTTGTGAGCCCAAGGGCCGCGGTACCATGTCGCCGCTGGCCAGCTTGATGCACTGAAGACACTGGTCTCGCCAGCCCTTTACCTCGCGCTCCATGTCGTCCCACACGAAACGGCTTTGCAGAATGGCTAGCGTCGCTTTTGCCCCTCGGTGTCCGGCCAATCCCTGGTGCGCCAGGGCGTAAGCCTTCCGCTTCAGCGTGAGGGCCGGTCCGGGTATCCAAGCCTGTCGTTCTTGGGTCTCCCACACGGCCGTCGTCCCCTCGCTTCGGCGCAGTCCCGCAGGCTTCTGCTCTGCGTACTTTTCTTGAGCGGCGGCGATTTCTTCACGTGAAACCGCGAATTCATTGATGGACAGCAGACCGGTCTTGGCCAGATCACGGTCCGGCTTTCGCACCTGGTCGCTGACTTTGGGCATGGCGGTACGGAGTGCTCGTTTCATGAGCGGTTCGGGTCCCCCATGTAGCCCCTCCGCCGTCTTGCGGGCCGCGTATCGGTTCCCCCATCGCGACCCCAGATCCGCCAGCCGGTTCTCTTCCCCATCGATATGATAGATCTCGTACTTGAGTCCGCGTAGCCGCAGGCCCCATCGGGTCAGTCGCTCCCGATTCGGCTTGGTGTGGCTCGCAGGTCTTGCTTTGTCCGAAAAGAAAGCAAGCAGATTCTTATGGTCGGTAAATAAAGCGGCGTCATGGCGGCTGCCGTTGATCCAGTGTGCGTAGTCCAGCAACTTCACCCCGAAGCAGAAACCCTCTTTATCCACCGTGTGCCAGCGCTTTTGGGCGTGTCTGAACCTTCCTGACTCCATGGCCAGGAGGGTGTGCCGGCCCACCTGCTGGTCCCATGGCAGCTTTTCATCGCCAGGGTTACACATCGTCACCATGATACACCAGTAGTCGTCGCTGGCGTCGGTGAAGACGCAGATTTTTTTATCCGGGTCGAAATACGCGGTGGTCACCGCGTCTACCAGAGCTTCTTTCACATCTTGAAATGCCTTTCGGCCCCACGCCTGCCACCGTACATTGTCGGCCAGCTTTACCTTCTTGGCGTTAGTGGTGGTCTTCTTCTTATACTTTTCCATCGCCTCGTTGATGATGTCATAGAGTGGACCTGCCACCTCCGCAAAGTATGGCACATGGCCACGGAACCACGCCACGCCGTACACGAAATTCATAAGCTCGGCGACGGTCTCGGGTTCCGCCAGGTCTGCGATGGTTTCTACCCGCTTCGGGTTCGGCCTCGTCCCCTCGGGCGTTACCAATTTCCCGCTCCACGTTACCTCGGTAGCATACAGGACAAACTTTCCTGGGTGCAGCTTGATGTTGTGGGCGGAGAGGCGGCTGAAGTACTCTTCCAACACGTCGAGCAGTTCATCCTCCTCCTTGGCGTAGATTAGCGTGTCATCAATGTATTGCAATATATGCACATACAGGAGCGGCTCAAGGATCCGTTGGATGCTTCTTTGGTAGTACGCGGCAGCGGTCTTGAGGCCCATTGGTACCCTGTTGTGCTCAAATGACCCGATCGGGCAGGTGAAACCGGTGAAACGCTTCGAGGCCTCTGACAACTTGAATTGCCAGTAGCCCTTCGTGTTGTCGGCCGAGGCGAAACAACGGGATCCCCTGAGCATGTGTACCACTTCATCCAGCTTGGGCAGCGGGAAGTCCAGGTCTTTCACCAGCTTGTTCAGCTCCCGCAGATCCACTACCATGCGGAAATCGTCGGGTAGCACTTCTCCGTTGAGTACCTTCTTGATCAGGTTTGAGGGTGACAGTTGGCCGTTATTGGTCGGGCGAAAAATACCGCCTGCAACCAATCCCGCCATTTTCTCCCGCCACCACTTGATTTCTGCCGGGGTGTACCTGCGCATGTAGGGTCTGGGTAGCTCGAAAACGTCTCCCTTCAACTCTATCTCCATTGGGGGAACGTTGGCGAAATCCTTAGGCCCGAGGGTCGTGCGCCACAGGTGCCGGTATTTCTCCCGCACCATGATCCCTGCACGCTTCAATCCGGCCTCCGACATGCCAGCTTGACGGGCTGCCTCCAACATTTCGCGCAATCGGTGCTCGATCGCATCGTCCTCATCGGCCGGCGGTTTTTCACTGAGGTCCAGATCTTCATAGCGGCGCTCCCACAGGGCGTCCGCCTCAGGCTTACCTAGAACCACGGCCGCAACCTTCCTCCCTTCCTTCCTGCCTTCTTTCCTCCCTTCCTCCCTTCCTTCCTGCTGCCTTCCTTCCTTCCTTGCCTTCCTTGTCTACTTACTGACCTACTTACTTTCTTAACCCTAACCCTCCTTCCTTTCTTACTTACCTACTTACTTTCTCCCTCTAGAGCGGAGGGACTGTACTGATATCGTTGGTGCACGGAATGTACCAACGATATCTGTTTCTACGCCTAAATCTAACTAGTCCCAACTCTTTCATCCCCCCCCATATATATTATACATTGTCAACATTAATATCATATTTGGTTTTCATTCTTTTTTTTTAATTATCATTACAATTACATACTCTTCTGTTCTTGACCGGTCATCATTGTCACGATCTTATTCAAATCGATTTGAGTAGATGTGATCACATCACGGATATCGGTGTGACGTATCTCATCAGTGAGTTTCCCAACCTCACCCGAGTGAATCTTTCGTACACGGACATCACCGATGACTCTATCATCCACTTGACGACCTGTTGTCACAAGTTGAGATCACTGAATTTGGAAAGTTGCATATACCTCACGACCAAGTCGATCGGGTCACTTTGGAGGTTCTCCTGTCTCATCGAAGTGAACTTGAAGTGCATCTATTCTCTCAAGGATAACATATCCAATTGCTATAAGAAGATGTACCTACGATATGATCATCGTGTGGAGATCAAAATGGGCAGGTATGAATTGGAACGACATGAAATCATTCACCACGCTGGGAGCATATCGTGCGGAGACCAAGTCATTAGCTTGCCGGTGCGGTTTCCAAAGGTGCAGCACAATGGGCCTGCGGTCAGTGGTTATTTCTTTTACCAATCCGATCCTAGGGCGGTCCCGTAGAATGACATCTACAGTACGTGATATAAAAAGATCTGAACCGCCGGGAGGCCCTGGGTACCCTACAATGGCCCCTGGTACCTGCTGGCACGTTGCCCCCTCTGGGGCTATGAGAGGAGCCCCCTCTGGGGCTAAGGTGTCCCGTCTGGGACGTGATTGTCTTTAGAGGTCCCCTGTGGGCTCGTCCTCGCTGGACACTGGATCAACGCCGGCCGTTACCCGGCGGCCCTCTTCACGGACCACAAAAACCTCCTTGCATTTTTCTCGGACAAGGCCCGCCCAGCTAGCTGCTCGCGCCCTAACCGTGACAGGTTGACCCGCTGGGGACTGCGCCTGGCCGGGCTACAATATGAAATCTTTCATATTGACGGCACCGAGAACCGCGTGGCCGACCTCGGCTCCCGGTGGGGGAACCGCTACGCTACCCGAAAGACCGAGAGCAAAGGTCTCCATGGGGGACCCAAGCCGCTGATGCTGCGAGTGTTGCGCACCAAACCGCCGGCCGTTAGCGATGTCATCCGCCGTCCGGACCAAGACCTACCGCCTGATGGGTTACTCCCGATCAACCCGCTGACGGTGAAAAGGGCCGATCTGGCCGCTGTTCAACAGAAGGCCGCGGCGACGCGACCGGCCAATGTTCGACTGAGACCGGAGGTGCCGCAACTGTGGCAAGATGCTGACCGCCGGGTGTGGATCCCTGACGGAGCCCGTCGCATGAAGAGACTGTTGTATGCGCTGGCCCACCAGGGCGTGGCCGGGCACCGTGGCCAAAAGGCGACCATGAGAAACCTCAAGAGCCGATTCTTTTGGGCCGGGATGGAACAGGAGGCCGAGGGGTGGCGCAAACATTGTCTACAATGTCTGAAGGCCGCCTCCGGCGATACCGTTCCCCGACCACTGGGCTCCCAGCTGCTAGCAGAACGCCCGGGAGAAATAGTCAGCGCCGACTTCATCAAGATGGGCACGAGCAGGAGTGGCTACTCCTACGTGCTGATGGTGGTGTGCCGGTTCAGCCGGCTGGTAATGTTCCTTCCCGCCGTGTCCGCGACCGCCGTGTTTGCCACCAGGGGTCTCCTGAAGTGGGCCTCGCATCACGGCCTCCCGGAGTGGCTGATAAGCGACGGCGGCTCGCACTTCCGGAACTCCATTATGGAGGAGATGACCGCGATGCTGGGCATCCGACACCATATTACCTTGGCGTATTGCCCCTGGGCAAACGGCTCGGTCGAGGTCGTCGGGCACGACCTTGTTTTCACCTGCCGCACCCTCACAAGCGAGTTCCGAGCGAACGTCGACGAGTGGGATCTGGTACTGGGGCTGATAGAGTTCACGGCCAACAACCGGGAACGCGACGTGCTGGGAAAACGCAGCGCGATCGAGGTGATGACCGGGCAGCCCCCCACTACGACCGTCAACCTGGCCCTGTGGGCCGGAGCAAAGCTAAAGGACGCCCGAAAGTTTGAGGCCAAGACCGCGCTGGTAGAGAAACACTGCGCGCGGCTGGAAGTCAGCCTCCACCGCCTCCACGAGGCGGTGAAAGACGAACAAGAGGCCGCGCTGCGCCGCAAGATGCTACGCGCCGCCAACAAGCAGCCGGTGATGGACTTCAACACTGGGGACTACGTGCTGGTGACGGCCTCGGGAAACCAGGCCAACCCGACCTCCAACCACAAGGTTAACATGCTGTGGCAGGGGCCCTACGAAGTGGTCGGGGGCGACGGGCCTGCCCACCACGAGGTCCGGCTCCTCGGTGACACCACGACGGCAACCGTGCATTGGAGGAAACTTGTGCGGCTGGCCGGACCGGACTACGAGCCAACCGCAGAGGACATCGCGTCCGCGTTACACGACCGCCAACGCTTCGAGGTAGAGAGCCTGGACGACTGGCAACAAGATGCCGGCCGCGTGGAGGTACTCTACGCCGCTTTTGTAGGAATCAGATTTTCGATTATTTTTTAGTTTTCTAGAAAAATGAAATTAAAATATTTCCCAAAAAATCCGATATTTTTCATTTCCAGATTTTTCAAAACCAGAATCTGAAACATGAAAACTGATTCCTACAAAAATCCCACAAATCATCACATTTATTCATGATGTCATATGTATTTTAGATCAATAGATATTCAATCAAAAATTTCCCCATACAAACACATGAAGTTCTGAAAAAAGGATTGAAGATGCTGAATTAATCTGTATCTTTAGTAGGAATCAGATTTTCGATTATTTTTTAGTTGTCCAAATTATGTGATTAACGACCGTTTTTGCATGTATTTGACCTGTTTTATGTTCCCCTTTCAACGTAAAAGGTTCTAGGTGGTACCCACATTGATGTGGGTACAACCTAGAACTTTTTAGTTGAAATACAAATAATAAAAATAATAATAATAATAATAATAATAATAATAATAATAATAATAATAATAATAATAATAATAATAATAATAATAATAATAATAATAA
>NYTS01000064.1 GCA_002683655.1 Deltaproteobacteria bacterium | reverse complement strand
CGCCAGGGTCACATTTGCTGTCGGTTCACTCATCAAAACTACCGAAATACTACTGCTTGTCCCATTCTCTGAGACCGAAGCTGTTGTACCAGATAGACTAAAGCCAACTGTGTCGTTGTCTGTCGTGGTGACCGTCAACGTCTGAGCGGATAAACCACCGTAGCCTCCTCCACTCGGTGTCAGGGTCAATAACGTCGTCTGATTACCATCATCTACACTGTCGTCTTTGCCTGTCAACGTAATCGTCTGTGAAGTCGACCAGTTCCCACTGCCAAAAATCACACTCGTTGGATAGACTACCTCGCTTGTGTCATTGTCCGAAAGCGCCAGGGTCACATTTGCTGTCGGTTCACTCATCAAAACTACCGAAATACTACTGCTTGTCCCATTCTCTGAGACCGAAGCTGTTGTACCAGATAGATCAAAGCCAACCGTATCATCATTGGTGATATTCACTGTTGCTGTATCTGTAACAATGACCCCACTGTTGCTGGCGTTGCTCATGCCGATTGTAATTGTCTCGTTATCTTCTACTATAGAATCATTATCCAGAGTAATACTTACCTGTTGAGTCTCACCAGCATTGCCTGCAAAAGTCACCGTAGAGCTTAGGGCTGTGTAATCTGAGCCTGCTGTTGCGGTGCCATCGGTAGTTGCAACTCCTACTGTAAAGCCACCGGCCACTGCGTTGTTCAGTCTCAGTGCGACCGTTACTGTACCAGCACTCTCCAACGCACTTACATCTGCAATCGTCACCGTTGCGTTATCATCATCTGTGATCGTGATCACCTGCTGCTGAGTACCGCTTTCACTGGCATTTCCACCGGAGACACCGCTGATGTCTATAACTATGGATTCCGAACCTTCTACAAACTGATCTGAAATGCCTGTTAGCGTAGCTGTGGCAGTCATATTATCAGCAGGAATGTTAAGAGTGGTACTTGAAATGGAATAGTCTGTATCCAGAGTACCCCCACCAGATAAGAACAAGGCTACAGTGATATCGGAAGTTGCGGCTGTATCTAAAGTTGCTGTTAGGGCAGTCGTGCCATTGTTTTCTGCAAATGAGGACGAAGACGACAACAGAGTAACCTTCGGAGCTGAATCATTATCCGTCGTGGTAACCGTCACACTTTGATTGTCTAGCGCATCATACTTTGTATCAGCTGTGTTGTTCTGGTTGACCGCAACAATGACTGTGTTAGAGACGTTATCGTCATCCAAGTTGTCATCTACCCCTGTGACTGTCGCAATCTGAGCACTATTCCAGTTTGAAGTTGTGAAAGTCAGTGTAGACGGAGCGATCGTTGCTTCGGTACTATCATTTGCTGTTAAGCTGAAAACGACATCTCCGGTAGGTTCCGAGCCCAGTACTATGACAATAGAATCATTCCCACCGCTTTCATCAACAATTGTGGAACCTCCAGATTCTGTGACTGTGAAGGCAGCAGTATCGTCATCAGTCGTGGTAGCCGTCACACTTTGATTAGAAATACCGCTTCCATATTTTGAATCATTGGAATTGCTAACTGAGACAGTGATTGTGCTGGTTTGCTGGTCATCGTCCACGCTATCATTTACAGCTGTGACAGCTACATTCTGAGCAGTATTCCAATTCGAGCTATCGAAACTTAGTGAAGTTGGAGCAACAGTCACTTCCGAAGTACCTGTGATGGTGATGGTGACGGTGTGAGTAGGTTTTGAATTTAGTACTACAGTGAAGTTGTCTGTAGTTCCCCCTTCGGTAGCAGAGACAGTGGTTTTTGACAAAGCAAAGCCTGCTGTGTCTCCATCACTGGTTGTGACTGTTACCGTCTGGCTTGAAAGACTATTGTTTCCATAGTTCGCATCATTGCTACTACCAACCACAATAGTGACTTTGCTGGGAGCATTACCATCATCTTGATTATCTACCACCCCTTTGACCGTCACTGTTTGGGCTGTGCTCCAATCTTTCGAGGTAAACGTGAGATTGTCGGGGAAAACAGTGGCCTCCCCAGTGTCATCAGATATAAGTGTAAAAACTACATCATGGGTTGGTTCCGAATTCAGCACAACTGTAAAGGTATCATCGTTTCCGCTTTCAGTGACAGCAGCTGTGGTTTTCGATAGGGCGAATCCAGCAGTATCATCATCACTAATCGTCAGCGTGACCGATTGAACGTTGTTGCTGGCTCCATTGCCTCCAGAAACGGAGCCAACACCGACGACAATTTCTTCATTATCATCATCAATCTGGTCATCAATACTCTTGACAGTGAACGTACTGGTTTTGCTTCCTGCAGGAATCGTTATAGTCCCGCTGGAGATAGAATAGTCGGTATTAATTGTAGCAGTGCCAGAGTTACTCAGATTGATCGTGGTATCTTTTCCGGCTGCAAGACTCATGGTCAGGGTTAGTGTGATCGAACCAGCACCCTCAGCGAGACTTGTTGCCTCTGCAGTCATTGTTATGGAGGGTGTCCCCTCATCATCACTCGTGGTAGCAGTCAGGGTGTGGCTGGAGAGCTTATCGTAATCAGAATCCTTCGTCTGCTCTCTATTGATACCCACTGCAACAGAGCTAGCGATTGTTCCGTCACTGATCTCATCATCCACGCCTTTCAGTGTGACTGTTTGGGCAGTACTCCAGTTATCAGAACTGAAAATCAATGAGGACGGAGTAGTGGCAACCTCACTCGCATCACTGGGCACAACCGAAAAAACTACGTTGTCGATTGGCTCGGAACCTAAAACAACAGTGAATTTGTCTGAGTTTGAATTTCCACTTGCTTCTGATAAAGCTGTCGCATTCTCACTGACTGTAAACCCTGCGGGTACTGTGGTGAAATTATCCAATTCTGAGCTGACACGCTGTAGGTCTACATCACTAGCGACCTTGCTGCTCAAGCCTTGATCATTCAGTGTGCTATGCAAGTGCTTAATTGCTTTGGTTGCTGAAACCATCGTCTTACCAACCGCTGCAGTTACCGATTTGGTTGCATTATCGAAAGAATCTACAGAGACATCAAAGTCCACTGATTTACTTTGGAGTGTTGTCTTGGTGGCTGTGGTGATATTGATCCCATTGCTTGGATCTCCATCAGCATCCAAGGTTTGTAGCAAGCGGCTAAGATTGATCACTTTTTGATCTGCTGTTTCGCTTGCTCCCATTACTTCGACTGGAGTGAGCTTAGTAGCACCAGTTACACTTCCCAGTGAGATACCACCAATCGTAAAACTTACCTGGTCTCCAGGATTGTAGTAGAAGGTCCCACTCGAATCAGTAACTCCACCAAGCCTACTGCTAGTGTAGTAATCGACACCTCCTACCGCGCTGTCCAGGAAAACTCCTGGTGAGCCTTCCCGCTTTACATTGTCCGCTGTAATCACCTCATCTTCTGTAGGCGCGCAACTCGAACTGAGCAATAAGATGCATGAAAAGATAGGGGGTACTAAGTTTCTCAGCCCAGGCATGATTTATCTCCCAGATCAGGCAAGGTTATATATCTAGATCTTCATGACTATTTCTATGCCACATTTTGAACGACATACAAATACTTCGTGCTAATTTTTTCTGCTTTTCGTAGAAATTTAGTTTGACCGACCTCAGAGAGAGTTAGTCACCATCCATGGGGATTGACGTTGTACTCATTGCTTGAGAATAACTTGCATTGACCTGCAAGTGAAGGGTGCTCTCAGCACATCAGCTGGAGTTAAGGTGTGGAAGGGAAAACAGGCGATTACACTTGAAATTTATTTTTTGCTACTCCATAGAGAGCAATTTTTCTACCTAATCAAATTTATCTAAAATCATTAGCAATATTCATATACCTATAATTATTATAGCCTGAAAGACCGTTTATTTTCCAAAATTGTCTTAATACAGAGTGACCACCCCACTCACTTTGAAGCCTTTCATAACTATACAATTGACCGCCTACCAAGGAAATACTACCATCTCTGTTCGATGCTCCATGCAAGCCGCTCCAATCTTCAATAACTACTGTTCCTCCAATAATTGTTCTAGAGCCATCATCGTCTTGGTTTCGGAAAAGCACATTGTATGTTTTTCCAGTTATACCAGGCATTACGAAGCTTCCTGTCAATTTAACAACTATATAATCACGTGTATTTGAATCTAACACATTGCCAGTGCTCCAGTTGAAGTTGATATCACCGCTAGTCAACTTACCTGAGGATAAAACCTTACCCACTTGACTCATTTCAAATGACTGGCTGTTCCAAGGATGAATGCTTGGAGAGGTGGGACAAGGCCATAAATTTTGCCAAGAGGGAAAACCATAGTAGCCACCACCTGAATTCCAAAATCCGCATTCCCAAGTTTGATAAGTGATACCAATTTTATCGTCATTGCTGATTGTCACTGTTGCCGTGTCCGTGATCTGTATACCATTGTGACTGGCATTGCTCATCCTCACGTTGAGTGTCTCACTGCCCTCGACAACTGAATCATTGTTGATCGCAATGCTCACTGTCTCTGCCTCTCCAGCACTACCTGAAAAAGTGACCCGCTTTGAACTCAAGGCCGTGTAGTCACTACCCGCTGAAGCTGAACCGTTGGAGGTCGATACATCCACAGAAAAACCTCCCGACACAGCCCTGTCTAAACGCAGGGTCAGCGTTGCGCTACCAGCATTCTCGGACACACTCACATCTGCTATNGTCACCGCTGCACTGTCATCGTTGCTGATTGTCAAGGTCGTTTTTTGCGTACCTTCCTCAACTGCACCGTTNCCACCTGAGACACCAGCAANATCAATGAAGACTGTTTCTGAGTTCTCCACAGTTGTGTCATTTGCAATTGTCAAAATCNNTGTACCNGATTTGCTCCCAGCNGGAATTGTTATCGTATTGCTGGCGATTGAGTAGTCAGTNTCAAGGGTCGCTGTGCCTGATATNTTCAGAGTTACCTTAGTATCCTGTGTTGCAANTACATTTTGGNTNGCTNTCAAGCTTACTGAACCTGCATTNTCCAAAACAGAGGAGGCTGCANNATAAAGAGTTACTGTTGGGGCTGCCTCATCATCACTCGTACTCACTAGTAGACTCTTGCTGGAAAGAACAGCATACTTGGTATCATTTGTACTGCTTTTGTTGATAGCTACTGCTACCTCACTGTTCACCAGCTCATCACGAATCGGATCATCTACGCCAGTAACGGTGATGGTTTGGGCTTGACTCCAATTGGAAGCATTGAATGTCAATTTTGATGGATTGACACTTGCCTCAGTATTATCACTAACTGTCACATCAAACATAACCTGATCNATCGGTTGTGATGCTAATGTGATAGTAANACTNTCTNTGCTTTCTCCAGATGGTAATTTCCANGTTGANTTGCCATTTAAGTTTGATTTCAGAGCNCCTGCNGGGCTCCAAGGGTTACCATCAGCTGAATTTTGACTAGCGGCAACATATACNAACGCNACACCTTTGTTGCAGTTGCCAGGAATGTTCGTGGCATCAATGAAGTAAGTTCGATCATCAGCAATAATNTGCTGACCTACCCCAAACAACGNCTGGTTTTGTTGNTAGAAAGATAGATTGATACCAAAGAANTTTTGCCCTGTATTCCAAACGGGTTCGCAGCCAGTCACTTCAACACTGCCAGAAGCCAACGNACCTCCTCCTTCAGACACTTTTGTTGCTCCATCAGTCTCAACAATCGTGAATGCAGATGTGTCATCATCCTTGATTGTAATCACTGCTAGTTGATCTCCATTCGTACTTGCTCCACTGCCACCCGAGATTTCCCCAATCGAAATATTGATTTCTTCTGTATCTTCATCAATCCAGTCTGAGAGCGCTGTCAGGGTTATTGTCGCTTCTCTGCTACCGGCAGGGATAGTTAGGGTATTACTTGAAAGTGAGTAATCTAAGTTCAGGACAGCTGTCCCAGAAGTAACCAAGGTCACCGTAGTATTAGCCAGCGCCACTACATTCTGAGTGACCGTTAAGACCACTTGACCTCCGCCCTCATTCAAAGAACTAGCAGATGCGGCCAAGCTGACCAACGGAACCGCTCCATCATCAATTGTGCTCACAGGTAAACTCTGACTCATCAGCCCATCATACTTCGAATCCAGCGTATCCTGCTTGTTGATTGCAACTTTTACCTCACTGTTGACCAAACCATCACGAATCAAATCATCCTCACCGTAAACCGTTATCGTCTGGGCTTTGTTCCAATTAGAAGTATCGAACCTCAGCGAGGAAGGAGACACTCTGACCTCTGTTGCATCGCTTACTTCTACCAAGAAGGCCACTTTGCCAGTTGGTTCACTCTTCAGGACAACCGAAATTGTGTCCGTACTACTACCACTCTCAGACACACTCGTACTTCCTCCACTTGCTGCCACAGTGAATCCAGAAACATCATCGTCGTTGATGCTCACTTCAACTTGATTACCTCCTGCCTTGGCACCATTGCCACCAGAGACGGAGCTAATCGACACCTCAACCTTCTCAACTGCTTCATCAATGTTATCTGAGACTGCTTGAAGAGTAGTTGTCACCTCACGACTGCCCGCAGGAAGGGTCAGTGAAGGACTCAAAAGTGTGTAGTCTGACAGGGTTGCTGTCCCAGCAGTACCCAAGGTCACCTTGGTATCAGTCACAGCCACCACATCCTGCTTCACTGTCAGGGTTGTTTGACCACCACTTTCATCCATCGAATTGGCTGACGTAGCCACACTTACAATCGGATTCCCTTCATCATCACTCGTGCTCACCGATATGCTCTTGCTGGAAAGAGCAGCATACTTGGTGTCGTTCGTACTGTTTTTGTTGATGGCTACTGCTATCTCACTTTTCACCAACTCATCACGAATCGGGTCATCTACACCAGACACGGTGACTGTCTGGGCTTGATTCCAGTTGGATGCATTGAATGTCAACGAAGACTTTGAGACACTGGCTTCGGTACTGTCACTAGCTGTTAGGTCAAAAACTACATTGCTGGTCGGCTCGGAGCCCAGAACTACCGTGAACGTGTCTTGGCTTCCACCCTCCTCAACAGTGGTTGAACCACCTGATTCGTTAATCTTAAAAGCTGAAGTATCATCATCGTTGATTGTGATGGAAACCTGCTGCGTATCGCTTTCAGTTGCGATTCCCCCGAAAACTCCACTGATATCAAGCACTACTGTTTCTGCATCTTCATCAACATAGTCCTCAATACTCTCAAGATTCGTTGTCCCAGTTGTCTGTCCTGCCAGGATAGTAATGGAGGTACTTGAAAGGGCATAGTCTGTCCTGGGAGTTGCACTACCTGAAGGTTCCAGTGTCACGATAGTGTCGCTGTTTGAGACTGCGCTGATTGTCGCTGTCAGGGCTACTGTCCTTTTATTCTCATCAAGATTGGTTGAGGATGATGCTAGGGTAATTACTGGGGCTGAGTCATTGTCCATGGTGGTCAAATTCAGGCTTTGTGGCGATAGCTTTGCGTAGGCTAGGTCTGCTGTGCTACTGGTGTTGACTGCCAATTTGATCGTTACATTCACACTTTGATCATATATATTATCATCTACGCCGATGACGGTTACGGTCTTCGCGGAATTCCAATCAGAAGTTGTAAAAGTTAGACTTGAAGTAGAGATATGCGCTTCGGTGCTATCATCTACTGTCAGATCAACAACCACATCACTTGTGGGTTGTGAGCCCAGTTTGACAGTAATTGTATCTGTACTGCCATTCTCGTTAACGAGTGTAGAACCTTCAGTTTCAGTGATTTTGATAGCGACTGTGTCATCATCAGTTATACTCACAGTAGTCTGCTGATTTCCACTTTCAATAGCTCCACTACTACTTGACACCCCACTGATTTCGATCAATATTGTCTCACTTTCTTCTGCTAATTGATCTGCAATTCCCGTAATTTTGATTGAGCCAGAAGTACTACCCGCAGGGATTGTAATAGTATTGCTAGAAAGCGAATAGTCCTGATCTAAATTTGCTGTTCCTGAAATACTGAGTTTTACTTCAGTATTACTTTTAAGAATTGTACTAAGGTTAGCTGTTAAGAGCACTGAACCTCCATTCTCTGAAACCAAAGACTCGGTATTTAACAATGTCACGAGAGGAGTTGGTTCATTATCATTGTTGGTAACTGCTAAACTTTGAGTCAGAAGCCCTACATAACTACTATCCTTGTTACTTTCCTGATTTACGGACACTAAAATTTTACTACTGATTGCAGAATCGATCTCTTCATCGTCAACACCAGTGATAGTAACCTGTTGTGGAATATTCCAATTGGAGTTTGTGAAAATAAGTATGGACTCAGAAACTTTAGCTTCTTTAGTATTTTCAGAACTGATGTTGAGGACGACATTTTCAGTTGGTTGAGAGTCAAGAACCACTGTAAAAATTTCTGTATCACCACTTTCAGTGACTACAGCACTGCTTTTAGACAGGTTAAAACCGGCTTGATCATCATCGTTAATTGTAAGTGAAGCTTGTTGCTCACCATACTCTTTTGCTCCATTACCTCCAGTAACATTCTTGATATCAATGATGATATTTTCATTTTCATCATCTATTTGATCATCAATATTCTGAATTTTGGCTGTACTCGTTTTGCTACCGGCAGGAATCGTAGCTGTATTGCTTGAGAGTTTATAATCACTACCAAAAGCAGCTGTTCCTGATGTTTCCAACGTGACAATCGTATCGGTTCCAGCAGCTAGATCCATTGTAAACAAAAGGGTTATTTCCCCACCATTTTCCCCTGCATTTGTTGCTGAAGCATTCATCGAAACATTAGGGGACGGTTCATTATCTACAGTAGTAGTTGTTAGATTCTTGCTTGGCAACTTATCGTAAGTTGAATCTTTAGTTTCATCTTTGTTAACTCCCACAATGACTGCACTAGAGATTGTGCCGTCACTGATTTTATCATCTACCCCTCTTATCGTAACCGTTTGTGCTAGGCTCCAATTGTCAATTCCAAACCCAAGCGAAGAAGGAGAGACCGATACTTCACCAGCATCACTGGCAACTACAGAAAGAACGACGTCGCCAATTGGCCCTGAATCTAGTACTACTGTAAAAATTTCTGAGTTACCAATTTCTTGAAGAGAAGCATCATTTTTGCTGATCTTAAACCCTGCCGGTATTGTTTCGAAATTTTCTAGTTTAGAACTTACTGCCTGAAGTTCTTTATCACTAGCCACCTTACTACCCATTCCTTGGTCTTCCATAGTACTGTGCAAGTGTTTGAGCGCTGCAGTCGCTGAAATCATTGGCTTTCCTACAGCTTCTGTTACAGCAGTGGTTGCCTTGTCGAAAGATTCAACTGGAACATCGAAATCAATAGCTTTTCCCTTTAGTGCTGTTTGGGTTGAGGCCTCGATATTGATCCCATTGCTTGGATCTCCATCAGCATCCAAGGTCTGCAACAATCGACTCAGATTTATTACTTTTGGATCTGCTGTTCCCGAAGCTCCCATTACCTCCACAGGAGTCAACTTGGCTGAACCAGTCACACTTCCCAGAGATACATCACCAAGAGTGAAAGAAACTGTATCTCCAGAGTTGTAGTAGAAAGTTCCACTGGCATCGGTGATTCCTGCCAGACCACTACTAGTAATATAGTTCACCCCAGCTACTGCGCTATCTAAGAAAACACCAGGACTACCAGCACGCTCCACAGTATCTGCAGTGACCACTTCATCTTCTTGAATAGCACAACTGGAATTGAGTAGAAGCACACATGATAAAAACGTTAGCGCTAGATTTCTAAACTTGAGCATCGTCATCTTCAGAAAAGAGTAAGTGCACTGCAGTGAAGGTCTTTCCCATTTTCTACCTAACGGGGTTAGTATCGTTCGAACAAGGAAAAACTGGATGGAAACAAGTTAATTAACGCATGACTGGAAATACTTTTGCTTATTTTCCAGTATGTAGAAAATTTTAATATCGTAATTTTTTGTTTTCTACCTTGTTCCAGATGAGAAGTCAATCGACTACTTCTTGATAGGTTTATTTCCGAAAACCAAGAAAGACAATCTAATGAAGAATCTTGGAATTATTGGAGAGGCAGCCTGATTCTACGAATCATTGAAAGAATCAGTACTCTAGTATTTAGAGGGAGCTCAGGCCCGAGACCTGGGCTCAGTGTGGAAGTTTAGTGCAGGATCATTAGCGTTCGAGGACGTCCTGGATGTCCTTGATGACACCATTGGTCAACGGCACTATGGGCAGGTCGTTAGGGTCATCTCCAAAGGGATCTTCGATCTCGAGACCAATCTCTTCGATACCCACCAACGCATAGATGAAGAAGGCCATGATCACCAAAGTCATGTAGCCAAACTGGGGAATCAGCACGAAGGGCAGAGTAACAAAATAAATACCCATGAACACTTTGAGTTGGTTCACATAAGCGAAGGGCAAAGGTGTTTGACGGATTCTCCTCAAGGCATGCGTAGCCGCCTGCAAATCCGCAATTGATTGCACAATCGGGTTGAACTCCGAGGGATGCATCCAGCGCTTGCGAACACCTAAGCGCAGTTCCGTGTTCAGCATGCTGAGTAAACCATTGAGCTTGTTGCTGTGCTGATTGAGGCGCTGGTGCAGCTGGCCCGTCAGCTTGCCCATCGATTTTAGCGTGATGCCATCCCGTAGATCATCTCGCATCGCACCCATGTAGGCCGCCAGCAGCATGCCAATTTGCTCCCGATACTCTTTCTCTTCTTCTGGAATCACTGCATTCGCTTGATTCATCAAGTTGCGGGCTCCAATGCACAGTGAACCCAGTTGCTTTCTTCCCTCCCAGTAGCGATCGTAGGAAGTGTTGGTTCGGAATACCAACAACAAACCAAGCGCCACTCCAACAATAGAATGTGCTTGGGAGCTCATCTCAAACCTTAGTCCTGTGAACTCAAAAAATAGAATTAAGGCCAGAGACCACAACATCATTACAAAGACGTAGGGCAATACTCGTGGAAGCACCGTACCCGTGTAAGCGAAAATGATCTTCAGGCGCTTGTCAGACTGGTAATTAATCATCGGACTTCTCTCAAAGTAAACATCTGGGGCAGTGAGAATCTTTCTCCATCTAACTCCATGTACAACTGACGTAAGTATAATTTTTTCACAATGAGCAAAATTTTGGCCGATTCATCCTATAAAGAACGCTAACCTCAAATTGAATTGTGATCTTTAGAATGGTCTCAAGCTCAGGGCGTTTTCAAACTTTCGCCTTTATCAGAGCTTTTCGACAAAGATATTCTCATTATCTTTCGAACGAACCCATCTACTTGTCAACTTCTAGTTTTAGAATACTAAGATAGGAGCTTCAACGAGTTTAGACACAAAAATAAAAAATCTGAACTGCTGTGGGGTGCTTGAATTTTAAATAGTGCCAAGAGGGCTAGCTGACTTCAACCTTGGAGAGAAGCGCAGAGAGGGATGGCCCGGTGCAGTGAATGGAGCACAGGCGACACCAGAATCTACAAAAAATTAGTTGAGGAGCTATTGAAGATTTTGGATCTGATTTATCCAAAACAGGGATCTAACTATGATAAGCAGCCAAGAACCATTAGCTAATTGCTTCAGCCGATGTCTGGCACTTCAAGGGCTGTTTCGAGGACACCGAGAACAATAAAGATGGCCACCATGAAGATGAGCCAGATAAAGAAGTTTCTACCGTCATTCATTGTAACTGACTCCTACTCTTTTGGATTTGGAGTTGTAGTACGGTGGATTAAGTGCAACTATAAGTGGCCTATTAGTCAGTAATGTCAAGTGATAGTTTCATAAAAATCTACTGCATTGGCTGATTTCACATAATCTTTAAGACTAAGCAGCAATTGATTACAAAAGCTTGTAGAGCACACCAGCTATCAGAAGCACTTGGTTTATCAATAGTTTATCCAGATAGTAGAATCAATGAACAGGGCTACAGTGTTCTCAAAGCAGGGCGACTTGAGCAATGGCTACAGAGGTGAAATGAGCAGGAAGTAAGGTATTGGTGAACCGAAGAACCACAACTCATTGTGAAGTCTGGCAAGTTATGGTTCTTGGCCAGTCCGGTAGGGTGATGATTAGGATCTGCGGCGGATTTATTTAGGAAATATCTGGAACCTCCAGAAGTGTTTCTAGTACTGCGAGTGTGACAAATATTGCGACCATGAAGACGAGCCACACAAAGAAATTTCTACCTTCATTCATCGGTTGTTCTCCCAAGGATTATTGAGCCAAATCCTCAGAGAATGAAGGAGAAGTTCGCCTGGCACAATTCGGATGAGCTTCCAATTAGCTTGATCGGCCTAAAGGCTCCAGTTCTCCCAGGGGGGTGTTTTGAGTACTGCCAATGAAGCGAAAATACAGCTCACGCAAACCGGTGAAAGCGATCCCTTCTTCAATCAATTCTATCGGATGTGATGATGCTTCCGTGCGAGCCAGTAAATCCATTTGGGATTTGGCTCCTGCAATAACCAGGACAATTGTGTTTTTTCGAGTTAGCAAACAACGAATCTGAGATTCAACCTCTCCTTCCAAGCCCAACAGAAAACACCATCCTTGTCTTTGTCTCAAAGCTGACAGTAGCTCTGGATCAGGTAATCCTCTAGACCAGCACCAGCTATTCTCATTGGCGATATTTGTAGAGCTGAAGGGGAATCAATCGCTTTACTTCTGAAAAACCTCCTCGAAGAATGTGGCTGTGGCAGGCAACTCATTCACAAAAGGAAGCTTACTGGGTCTGCTGAGCAATTCTTCAATGTAAGTTTCTAATTGCTGCCTTTTGAGCTGTTCCATTGAGATCTGTTGCTGTAGATCTTCGACGTACAACTCCAACTGCTCCCGTTTCAATTGTTCTACTGCCTGTCGCTCTTGCTGATTCTTAAACTGCTCCCTCATCAGTTTCAGTTCCCCAACTAGCTCGTTGAATCCAGTGATGGGCATTGTATGTCCTCGATAGAGGTGTGATCCTTTAACTGTATAAATAACAGTGCATAGTGAATGCCCTGGTGAGGTCAACAGCGCTGCCTCATGCTCGGTTGATTTTGCAGATCAGTGAAAATTAATCCCTTTTCTGCCCTAGCTTGTCCAACAGTTGCTGGATCGTTCGCTCCATCTGCAGCCTCTGTTGCTGCTCTTGACTTAATTGCTTTTGCAGTTGCTCGATCTCCTTGGACAGTTTCAACAATTCTTCTGTAACCTCATTAAAATTGGAGAGAGACATGACAGGAACCTTTGGTAGTATTTTCGGAGAGTGCAAAACCCGTAAGGGTCGACGTGAGCGCAACTATAGTGAAAATGTAGCGCCACATGCTGAAATTGATATAGGACGAACTTGCTGAAAGCTTTTGACCTTATCTAATCAGCATTTTGAGCCTTTACGATCATAGGCTGGACGACTAGGAAGTGCTATTCAAGACTCTCTGTTGAGAAGCAGCAGGATTCGCATCATTGGGACTTAGGCAAATGGGTTAGAGGATTTACTGTTTCTGCAGCGAAACAGAATGCTGAATTAATCAACCGTGGGGAGTATGGGAGGAGTCCTTCATTGATAACAAGTAAACAGATGCAAAATCAAAAACGAATTGTTCTCAGCAACAGTCAAGGCGAGCTGGTTGTCGACCCCCTGGTAGGTGGAGCTGTGGTCAGCTATGATTTCAAAACGAGCCAAGGATCGATTCCAATCCTGCGGCCAGGGGATTCATTTCATCGATCTGGTCCATTCAGTCTGGGCTGCAACGTACTCGTACCGTTCGCAAACCGCATCTCTGGTGGTGGATTTGAGACTCCTCAAGAGATTTTACCACTCTCTCCTAATCTGGTTGGGGAGCCTTTTCCCATTCATGGCAATGGTTTTCAGGCCCCCTGGCAGGTCAGTCAAGTCGAGAATCATGAGATTTGTTTGACTTTGCAGAGCCATGGGCCCAGTCGATTTCAATATTCAGCACAGCTGCGTTACGTGTTGAAGCTTGGGTTATTGCAAATGGAGCTAGAGGTGACAAATGATGCGGAGGAAGGGCTACCTTACGGCCTGGGTTTTCATCCTTGGCTTGCTCGAGAGGCTAATAGCCAACTCCGATTCAATGCAACTGGTTGCTGGCTCGAAGATTTCGAGCATCTACCGACAGAACATGTTCCACCGGGTTCTGGTTCCTCGACAAATTTCAGTAGAGAGCGCGATTTTCCTGACGGTTTGCTAAACAATGCCTACACCGGCTGGGATGGAATCGCAGATTTGATCCGGCCTCAACATGGATTGTCCGTACAAGTCACGGCAGACCCCCCCCTGAATTGCTTGCAGATCTACAGCCCTGCTGCTGAAGCAGATTTTGTTTGCATTGAACCTGTCAACCACACCGTTGATGCCTTGAACAATGTTGGCAAGCCAGGAGTCATCAGTCCTAAATGGTTGGAAAAAGAAGAACGTATTTCTGTTAGATGCTGTATCGAACCGAGGTTGATATAGGGTCGATTGCAGGTCATTCCGAACTCGGACAGCATTGATAACTACTCAGCAGGATACCACTTCAGCAAGATCACCAGAAGGCTATGAAGGCCAGAGCACAGGGGAGGATTAAGAGTCTATCCGCAAATAAAAGATTGGCTATTTTCCCCTTCTCGTCGAGCCTTCTTACGAAGACAAATGACAACCTTAGGAGAAGGAAGATATGTCCAGAAAGAAGACCTGGGAAGTTTCGGATGCCTTTTGGGAATTGGTGCAACCCCTGATTCCCAGAAATCCAAGAGTCGCCCACAAGACTTACCAACGCCAACAAGGGGGTGGCAGGAAACCGAAATATTCCAATCGCCTCTACTTTTCGGCAATGGTTTACGTCTTACGGACTGGCATCATCTGGAATGCCTTGCCCCGTGAAAAGTTTGGCGGGCTGAGCTCCTCGGCACTT
>NYTS01000063.1 GCA_002683655.1 Deltaproteobacteria bacterium | reverse complement strand
TTGCCGATTCTGGTCGGTTTGCTGGTTACCGGGATGCTAGTTGGCCCCAGAAGCTTCGGGCTGATTCACGAGGTACATCTGGTCGAAGTAATGGCAGAGATTGGCATCATCCTGCTGCTTTTCTCAATCGGCATCGAGTTCTCCCTGAAAAAGCTCTGGCAGATTCGCACACTCGTCCTGGTCGGTGGGACACTACAAGTCGGTATGACGATGTTGGGAACCGTTGCCGTGACGTACTACCTGTTGGGATGGGCAGCAACACAGGCTTGGTTTCTTGGGATGCTGTTGTCGTTGTCCAGCACTGCCATTGTGCTTAAGCTCTACCAGGAACGCGGGGAGATGGAGACAATGCAGGGACGCCTAGCCCTGGGAGTTCTCATTTTTCAGGATATTGCAGCGGTGCTGATGATTCTGGTGACCCCAATGTTGGGAGGAGAAGCTCTCGACACATCGAGCCTTGATGTGTTTCGCCTGGTGTTGATTGGTCTTGGTTTACCGTTATTTATCTGGCTGGGCTCCCAATACGTTCTCCCTTGGATGTTGCACCGGGTAGTCAGTACCCGCAGTCCGGAATTGTTCCTGTTGAGCATTGTCAGCATCTGCTTTGCAGTAGCCTGGGGGTTCTCGCAGGTTGGTATTTCCTTGGCGCTGGGTGCCTTTTTAGCAGGTTTGGTAATTTCAGAGTCCGAGTACAGCCACGAAGCCTTTGAGCACGTGTTGCCGTTCCGGGAGATTTTCACCAGCATTTTCTTTGTTTCTGCTGGCATGCTGCTGGATATTGGTTATCTCTGGGAACATCTTGGGCTGGTGCTGGCTGTCTTGCTAGCTGTCTTGGTCTTCAAGTTGTTCATACTTTTGGTGGTGGCGATTCTATTGGGAATGCCACTCCGCACGGCTTGGATTGCCGGATTTAGTTTGTGTCAGGTGGGCGAGTTTGCCTTTGTGCTCAACACAACGGGTAGCCGCTTCCAGCTGTTAAGTCCTGACAATGAACAACTCTTCCTGACCGTGATCGTTCTGACGATGATGCTTACCTCTTTCCTGATTGCTGGAGCCCCTCAATTGACGCAGTCCCTGCTACATCTGCCCTGGCCTCGACGTTTGCGAGTTGGGCTTTACAAGGGCTTGCGTCTACAGATTCGTTCTTCTCGCTATGATATGCAGGATCACCTAGTGATTGTTGGTTATGGCATCAATGGGCGTAACGTGGCTCGAGCTGCCAAACGTGCACAGGTACCCTATGTAGTTTTGGAAACCAACCCCGATACGGTTCGTAGCGAGCAGGCCCTGGGTGAGCCGCTGGTTTATGGTGACGCTACCCAGAAAGCAGTGTTGAACCGAGTAGGGATTCGGCAGGCAAGAACGGTTGTGGTAGTGATTGCAGAAGCAACGGCAACTCGACGGATCGTTTCAGCAGTCCGGGAACTCAATCCCAGTGTTTACCTGATTGCTCGAACTCGTTATGTGCGCGAGGTGGAAGAGCTACGCCGCCTGGGCGCCAACGAGGTGGTTCCTGAAGAATTTGAAACCGCACTGGAAATTTTTGATCGAGTGTTGACTCAGTACCTCGTACCCCGTCCAGAGATCGATCATCTCGTCGAGGAAATGCGCTCCGGGAATTATGGTCTGTTGCGTCAGGAAGCCCTTCCTGAAACCACTGAGGTTTCTCAGGAACCCAACCTTCATCCAGAAATTCAAGTAACGACCTTGCTGCTGGATGATGCCTGCTCCTGGAATGGTCAGTCTCTACAAGAAATCCATCTTCGTGCAGAACATGGAGTGAGCTTGGTGGCTCTTCGCCGACAGGGGAAAATGCTGCTGGATCTTTCGAGTGAAACGATCCTTCAGGCGGATGACGAACTGTTTCTAATTGGCTCACCAGAAAAAATGCGACAGGTTGCTCAGTTGCTGCGAATTGAGGCAGTCTGATTTCACTAATTTTTAAAAAGTCTCTTCTGAAAATAAGAATTTGTAGTCTTCTCGCTCTATCAACTCCGTTGCAAAAGTATCTTCTTTGAGTTTAGTGATGACAGCACAACCAGAACCCCAATGCAGATGGCTTATAGCAAAGGAGTCTAGCTGATTGAAAAAGGACAGGAGAGCATCAACTTTTAATTGGTGATGATTCGGCCAATTACTCTGGGGTAATAAATCATCAATGAAGTAGAGGCCACCAACCACCAATGTGTTCAGTACTAAATGTAAGTGGCTGTACTTACCAGGCCAAGCATCAGCAAAAACAAAGTTGTATGCTTGAGGCCTACAAGAGCTCAAAAAATCTCCACCATCCTCAACAATAAATTGTAAGCCTTGCTTTGGACCAATGACTGATTGATCTGCTTTGGAGTACTCTTCATTAACATCAACAGTATCTAATCGGCCTGCTTCCAGTACTTCGGCTAAAAACAGGGTGGAAAGTCCCGTGCCTGTGCCAAGCTCGAGCCAGTTTCCATGGCATCCTCTAGCTACTATGGCACACAGATTTGCCACTTCTAGATTACATGACATTTCAAAGCCCAACCCATGATTTATCGTCTTAATTTTTTTGATCTGAGGTTGAAGTTTTTGAATCAGATCCATTTTACTTCCTGACAACTGAAGATGATCTTGATGGTTTCTGATTGATATTCTAGCAGCTTCCTGAGCGGTAAGTTTTGAGCAACCCAAGACTCACTGAACTCAGAAAAGCAACAGAGGTGCTATTTCAGCAAACGAGTCAACTCTGTTGCTCCCAGAGCCACTGGGCGACTTGCAGTAGCCGAGCATCGGCTCCACGTGGGGCGACCAACTGCATCCCGATTGGCATGTCATTTTCCGCCCGAAAGAGAGGAAGGGTCAACGAGGGGGTACCGCAGAGGGTCCAGATTCCGTTGAAGACGGGATCTCCGGTAATGTTGTGGTCTTGGGGTGCATGATCCGGAGCCGAGGGCATCACCAGTACATCAGCCACCGCAAAGAGAGGTTCTAGTGCGCGGTTGAGGACTTCTCGAGTGGCAAGAGCGGCTAGATATTCGACAGCTGTGCGTTGTCCTCCCTGCTCCATCGCTCCCCGCACCTGTGAACTCAAGGAAGCCTGTCCCCGCTCAGCGTAGTGTCCGTAGTGATGCACCATCTCCACAAAATTGATAGTCTCCCGCTGCCGGATCGAATCCTGGAAGGTGGATGGAAGATTTAGGTTGACAGCTTGATTTCCCAGAGATGAGCAGAGTTGCTCCAGCTTGCTGAGGGTCTGCGCAGAGGCTCGTTCCCAGTAAGGAAGGGTGACAAAACCAAAGCGAGGAGAACTGACAATAGGCTGTTGACAGCTTTCCAGCAGCGAGAGCGTTGGCCGGATTCCCGGCACAGGTTCTTGTCGTAATAAATCGGTGACGAGAGCGAGATCTGCCACGGAACGAGCAAAAACTCCAAGCGTGTCCAGTGTGTGTGACTGCATCAACACCCCGTCCGTGGGCAGCAGATCAAAGGTGGGTTTGAAGCCAAAGACCCCACAGTAGGCAGCCGGCCGAATTACGGAACCGCCAGTTTGGCTACCCAGCGCAACTGGGACCATCCCCGCTGCCACTGCTGCTGCTGAACCAGCCGAAGAACCCCCAGGAGTAAAGTCCGTACCATGCGGGTTGCTTGTCCGGGCCGGACACATGAAAGCCAGCTCCGTGGTGATTGTCTTGCCGAAGAGCACACCACCAGCTGCCAGCCATCGATCAACAACGGCTGCCTGACGAGTCGGAATCCGACCTGCATCCAGTACCGTACCGTTCTCAGTGGGAATGCCTTCGGTGTCGATGATGTCCTTGAGAGCCAGCGGCAACCCGTGGGCTGATCCAACAGGACCACTCTGGGCAAACTGAGCATCCAGTCGTTGAGCCTGCTGGCGAATGTATCCAGGTTCCAGCCAGGCAAAGGCTTGGAGTTGGGGATCACGGGTAGCGACTTCTGTGAGCAATTCTTCACAGACGCTCTCCACGTTGCGAGCGCCATTTTGCAGGGAAGTCCGCAGGCTGTTTGCGTCTGGTTGAGAAGTCAGGAAAGCGGGAGGCATAGAGTTTTCCTCAGCAGAATAACAGACGTTCAAAGCATGGAGAGCAGCACACCAGCGGCAACAGCAGAACCAATCACTCCAGAGACGTTGGGCCCCATCGCGTGCATCACTAGGTGATTCTGCGGGTTGGCTTGCAAGCCGACTTGGTTGACAACTCGAGCAGCCATCGGCACTGCAGATACTCCTGCTGCCCCAATCAGGGGGTTGATCGGAGCCTCAGAGAGACGGTTCATTAGCTTGGCCATTAGTACTCCTGTCGCAGTACCAATGCTGAAAGCAATCATCCCCAAAATTAGGATACCAACCGTTTCCAAATTTAGAAATCGAGTTGCCAATAGCTTGCTGCCCACACCGAGTCCCAGGAAGATCGTGACGGTGTTGATCAGTGCATTCTGCATCGTGTCGGATAGTCGGTCCACTACACCACATTCCCGAGCTAAATTACCCAGCATGAACATGCCGATCAGTGGTGCAGCTGAGGGGAGTAGCGCAGCACAGAGAATCAACACCAGCAATGGAAAGAGGATCTTTTCCCGACGAGAGACGTAGCGTAGCTGCTTCATCACCATCCGGCGTTCCTCCTCAGTCGTGAGCAGCTTCATGATCGGTGGCTGAATTAGAGGAACCAGGGCCATGTAGGAATAGGCGGCAATCGCAATGGAGCCCAACAGCCGTGGTGAAAGCTGACTGGAGAGGAAAATCGCGGTCGGTCCGTCTGCTCCTCCAATGATACCAATCGAAGCGGCGTCTCGCAGGCTGAAGCCAATGCCCGGAACCACATTCAATGCCAGCGCACCAAGCAGGGTGGCGAAGATGCCGAACTGGGCAGCGGCTCCCAGCAGGGCGGTCCGAGGATTGGCGAGCATCGGCCCGAAGTCGGTCATCGCTCCGACTCCCATGAAGATCAGCAACGGAAAGATCCCGGTGGTGATGCCCATCTCGTAGACGTAGTAGAGCAGTCCTCCCGGTTCCCCTATCCCAGCTCCGGGAATGTTGGTCAGGATTGTACCAAAACCAATCGGTACCAGCAGCAGGGGTTCAAACTTCCGATTGATACCTAAATAGAGCAATCCCATGCCGACCAGAATCATCAGGAGCCGACCGATCCCCTCCGACCAGTCTAGGTTCTGTCCCTGAAAAATCTTGGTAACCCCTGTGGAGTTTCGCAGTTCCTTCAGCATACCAATGAGCGTTGGTTCCTTGGTAATGGCAGGGGCGGTGTTTCCAGACTCGATAAGCAGGGGTTGGGTTTCTAGCACCCCCATCGACTCTTTGTCTTCGAAGTAGAGGTACGGTGAAGGTTTCCACTCGCGCAGGATACCCGAAGCTCCAGCGCGTAGGGTGAGCTTGCCACCATCTGCTTGCTTCATCACGGCGAGGATGTCCCCAGCTACTACGTTATCACCCTGCCTGACCCGGACTTCCAGTACCTGCAGTCTGCCTTGGGCGGAGATGGTGATCTGATTCAGATCGGTCTGTGCGCTGGCAACATACGGCAACACCAGCATCCAGAGCATACAAAGACTGATTGGCAGGAACCGCAATCGGGAGAATCGTTGGTGGCTCAGCATCCCTATTTTCATCATGGAAGTGTTGGGGAAAAGAGCAGTTTCAGTTAGAGATTGTCAACAAGGGCTCACCCGCTTGTACTGTATCTCCGGTGGATACGTGCAATTCCGAGATCTTACCGGCAGCAGGAGATTTGACCTCTGACTCCATCTTCATCGCTTCCATCACCAGTAGTGTTTGGTTTTCACTGACCTGGTCGCCTACCTTGACCTCAAGGCGAAGAATGTTACCAGGAGTCGGCGCTTCAACCACTTGGTTGGCGGTGCTGGGAGCAAGGGTTGGTGCAGGTTGTGTAGTAGGTGCGGGACTGGTGGTTTGTACAACGGGGGTTGCTCCTCCTTCTGCAACATGAACCTGATAGGCTTTGCCATCAACGGTGATCGTGTAGTCACGTGGTCCCATTGCCGCTGGTCGTGGAGCTGGTACAGCGACCTTGGCCTTCTGGGTCTTGGCTTCTTCCACGGTCTTGCGGCGGATGCTTTCCTTAGCCTTGCCCTGCAGGAAGTCAATTCCTTTGCTTTCACAGCTGGAGACAATGAAGACATTCTCATCATTGATTGGTAGACCATGTTCCTGCAGCTTCTTCTCAGCTGCTGGTCGACCATCCTCAAGGATATCCAGTGGATCGCCATCGAAGACGGGTTTGTTCAGTTGCTCGGAGGCCAGCTTGATGATCTCCGGATCAGGTGGTACTGGGGTTTTGCCAAAGTAGCCAAGGACCATGTTCCCATATTGTGGATTGAGCTTCTTCCAGCGTCCTTGGGTAGCGTTGAGGTAGGCTTGTTGGAAATAGAATTGGGAAACCGGAGTGACTGAGGTACCAAAGCCTCCCAGCCGAATGACTTCCTCCATCTCCTTGATGACCTGTGGATAGAGGTGCAGTGTACCGGTATCCCGCATCATCATCGTGTTGGCGGTCAGTGCTCCACCCGGCATTGGTGAGAAGGGAATTAGTGGGGAGACCATCCGAGACTCAGGTGGAATGAAGTAATCATTCATCGCATCCTCAAAGACCTCCTGAGCCTTGACGTACTTGAGTGGATCGATATCCAGCGTATAGTCGGTGCCCTTCATCGCATGCCACATTGTGAGGATGTCGGGTTGGGCTGTTCCACCACTGACAGGGCTCATCGCCAGATCAATTCGATTGATCCCAGCCTCAATGGCCGCCATATATTGGTTGATGCCAATCCCTGCAGTGTCGTGGGTGTGTAGGTGCAGCATCATGTCTTCCGGTACAATCTTGCGGGCTGCCTTGATTGTATCGTAGACCTTGCGCGGGTGAGCGGTTCCGGTTGAGTCCTTGAACGAAATCGAATCGAAGGGAATATCCGAATCCAGGATGTCCTGTAGCAGCTTGGTGTAATCTTCTGCACGATGAGCACCTTCACAACCTGGAGGCAAATCCATGATGGTGATCACGATCTGGTGGTGCAGACCAGCGGCAGTGATCCGTTCTCCAGAGTAACGCAGGTTGCGCAGATCATTCAGTGCATCGAAGTTCCGGATGGTGGTGATCCCGTGCTTCTTGAACATCTGTGCATGCAGATCAATCATGTCCCGCGGTTGCTGATTCAAGGCAACGACATTGATGCCTCGGGCCAGCGTTTGTAGGTTGGCTTCGGGCCCAACCGTCTTGCGGAAGGCGTCCATCATGTCGAATGCCGACTCGTTGCAATAGAAGAAGAGGCTCTGGAAACGTGCGCCACCTCCAGCCTCAAAATGGGTGGTTCCTGCGTCTACAGCGGCTTCCAGCGCTGGTAGAAAGTCCTTTGTCGCCACACGTGCACCAAACACGGACTGAAAACCATCGCGGAAGGATGTGTCCATGAATTCAATGCATTTTTTTGCCATGGTTGGTTGTTGATTAGGTGTTGATCAGTTGCTGTCACTCGGCTTCGTACGCAGCAATTGCCGCGGCCAGGACAACGGTCGGGGCTTGAGGTTCCTGGGGTGTTGGTTTCTTTGAGGGACGCTGCTGTCGCTCGGCTTCCTGCCGGGTATGTGATCGGTTCAGGATCTCGATCAGCTTGATGAAGGCAATCATCAACAGCAGAAAGAGAAATACCGTCAACATGCCCACAACCATTAACTTGAGTCCGGTGCTGAACATCTGAATCGTTCTCCAGAAGATGCGGAAAGCGTAAACCAAGAGCGGTTGGTTAACTTATTTAAGAAGAATCTAAGATAGTGATTTTTTTACAAGTTGACATCTGGAATTTAACAAAAATGTCGAACTTGTGATTTGGGGCAGGGAGATTAGACAGGGTTTCCAGAAGGGACAGATCATGAATCGTCAAGAATCTGCTCCACCCTCTTCGGTAAAAATATCAAAGAAATGAATAAGGAGAGTGCTGGTAGTTGGTGAGCACGACCCCATCCACTTTCCAAAATCACGATGCTTTGTCTTCTTGGGATTCAGCCATAATCTCATACGAATGTGTTACCTCTGCACCGGAGCGTCCCATGATGATTGAGGCTGCACAATACGTTTCCTGGGATAGCTGAATGGCTCGTTGCACCTGGTGCTCACTAAGATTGGTACCACTCAGGATGAAGTGCAGGTGGATTTTGCGGAAGGTGCGAGGGTAGTCGTCTTCTCGTTCAGCTTCTATCTGAACACGGCAGTCCTTCACTTTTTGGCGGGCTTTCTTCAGGATACTGATCACATCAATACCTGTGCAGCCTCCCATCCCCATCAGAAGCATCTCCATTGGGCTGGGACCCTTATTGGAATTCGGAGTGTCAAGCACTATGGAGTGCCCTGTTCCTGATTCTGCGACAAACTTTAATTCTTCCAGCCATTTGACTTCTGCTTTCATAAATTCTGCTTCTGTGATGGGTTACAAAGACAATGAAACGAAAATCAACCAGCATAGCACCAAAACAGAAAACGTCTGTGTTTCCATTGCTTGTGAAACGCTAAACGAGTACAAGGAGTGGGTAGTTTATAGGATGTGGCTAGAAGTTCAATTCATTGTTAGCCCAGGAAATTCATTGGATGCCTGTTGGAAGATTTCGATCCAGGCACCCAAAATGCGAAAGCAGGAAGGAGTGAGAAGTGTCGCGCATTATCATCATTGGTGGTAGTGGTCACGTAGGTAGTTATCTCGTACCTACTCTGGTTACAATTGGACACGAGGTCGTCAACGTGAGTCGTGGGATTTCAAAGCCCTATCGTGCCCACTCCGCTTGGGAGCAAGTGGAAAACGTGATGCTGGATCGTACCGCTGAGGAAGCCAAGGGAGAGTTTGGGACAAAGATCGCGGCCCTGCAGCCAGATATCGTGGTGGACATGATCTCCTTCGATCTGCCCAGTATGCAGCAGCTCGTTGAAGCATTTCACGGGAAGATTGATCACTACCTCTTCTGCAGTACAATTTGGATCTACGGGAGCTTCACGACAATTCCATCGACGGAAGCAGATCTACCGAATCCGATTGAACCCTATGGACGAAACAAGGCAGAAATGGAAGCCTGGCTGGGGGAGCAGGCGCGTCGCAGAGGCTTTCCTGCAACTAGCTTCCGGCCTGGTCACATCGTCGGGGAAGGTTGGTTACCGATCAATCCACTGGGGAACCTGAATCCAGAGGTGTTTTCACGGATTGCCCATGGAGAGGAACTGGTGTTGCCCAACCTGGGGCTGGAGATGATGCACCATGTGCATGCAGACGATGTTGCTCGCTGGATTCTTTGCGCCATTCACCATCGACAGGCGACGATTGGGGAAGCGTTCAACACGGTCTCTGAGCAGGCACTGACACTTAAGGGCTACGCAGAGGCGATGTATCGCTGGTTTGGTCAGCAACCACGGCTCTCGTTCCAGCCTTTCGATGAATGGTTGCATGGTATGAATGAGCAGGATGCAGCCGCTTCTCGTGGACATGTGATCCGCAGCTCCTGCCACTCAATCGAAAAGAGTCGTCAGCGTTTGGGATACTATCCGCGCTACTCCAGCCTCGAGGCGATCCAGCAAGCAGTCCAGGTGCTAATTACCCAGGGAAAAGTGACGGTTCCGACATCAAAATGAATTACCGAAAAGACTACTTTTGCACAACCAACCGAGACCTTGATGCCGATGGGAATGTTTCCGCTTTTCTTTGATCTTGACCACACCCTCTGGGACTTTGTCAGTAACTCTCGCAAGACGCTACGTGAGGGCTATGAGGCCTTCGCACTACAGGGTGTGGGTGTGACCGACTTCTCCGAATGGGTCCATGTGTTCGAGCGAACAAACGACTGGTGCTGGGAAGAGTATCGTCAAGGACGAATGGACAAAATGACTCTGCGTTCAGCTCGTTTCGAGATCGCTTTGAAGACAATCGGTAGCACAGCTCCATCAGAACTCGCAAAGGAGCTGGATATTCACTACATCCAGTATTCTCCAAAGCAGACGGGGCTGATCGATGGTGCCCTGCCCCTGCTGGAGGAGTTGCAGCAACGTGGTCACCAGATGTGGATCTTGACGAACGGTTTTGAGGAAGTACAACGGATCAAGCTCCAATGCTGTGGACTGTTCGCTTTTTTCGAAGCGATGTACACCAGTGAAGAGTTGGGTGTGAAGAAGCCTCATCCCGACGCCTTCCACAAGGCTGCAGCAGCTGTAGGTCTATCGGAATCAGAGGATGTTGTGATGATCGGGGATAGTTGGCAGAGCGACGTTGAGGGTGCCCAGAATGTTGGTTGGCTAGGAGTCCATTACAACCCGGAAGGCGAACTGGAACCAGCAGCATGGAGCACTGTCCGTAACCTGCACGAAATCCTTGATTTGCCGCTGAGTTCAAGAGTCTGAAACTAGTTCCTGCAACCAGATGAAGTTGTCCTAAAATCCAAGGGCTTTCCGAAAAACCAATGTGAAAGGAGTGATGGGAATCTTCAACTGTGATGAATGTGGAGGAAAACTAACCTACTTGGCGAGATCCTGTCCTCACTGTGGCAAGCGCTTCAAATCTAATCTATTGGCAGCAGATTGGAAACTGGGTGGCAAACCCACTCTCTTTGCGGCTTGTGGCGTAGCCGTTATCTGGTTTGCCGTGATTGCAACTTCGATGATCTGGGTTGTATCGCTGGCCCATCCTGCACTGCTGATCCCTATGATCATCCTGCTCTCGTTGATCTTCCTTGTCTTGGTTTATGTCTTCGGTCAGGCGTTTCGGAAGCAGAAAAAGATACCAACAGATTCCTGAAGACTTGATCCAGTTTTTCTGAGATACAGGCACTATCGCTTCTAAGATGTTTGTGGGCTCCAGAGCAGTGACTTTATCAGCTCGAACGAACCAATGATCGAAGCACTTCTTCCAGCCCAGGTAGTTCCCGATAGTCCTTGAAATGAGCCATTCGCTGGTAAGTATCTGCGGCAGCTTTGTGGAAACCAGTTGGAAGCCCGGCAAAATCAAGAGTCGAAGCGATTTCCTCCATTTCACCAGAAAATCTCCAGGCCTTGGCAGTGACTTTCCGGATATCTTCGACGGCTTTGCTGCCGGCACCACTCACCTCAGCCGACCAATGTCGCTCCAGATCTTCCCACACTCCCAACTCGCTAGCGGTTGCTACGATGGAACAGAGCAAAGCGTTCATTCCTTTCGTCTTGGCTGCGTAGCACATCTTCATTGCTGAGGCCCTGCCGATTTCCTCTCCAATGATTCGGGTGACCAGCGGGCCCCGCTCGAAACAGTGGGCCACCTGTTCAGATTGGAGCCCAGAGAGATAAAGAAAGGTGGAGTTTTCCTGCCAGGCAGGGCCACCGATAATCCCACCATCCACATACTCAACCCCTGCAAGAGCCATCTGCTGGCTAATTTCTTGAGAGCGCATTGGAGAGATAGCGTTAGCGTCCACAAAGATGCCCTTGAAGCCTGCCTGCAACACCTGCTGGCTCAGTTCACCTGCATATTTGGGCGGACAGACACTGATGATCATGGAGCAAGTTTCACAGAGTTCTGAAAGATTCNGCAACTCACGCAGGTCGAACTGTTCTGCTCTGGCACGTGTAGTCTCGCTGCGACTCTGCGATACCCAGAAAACGGAATGTCCAGAATTTTTTGCAGAAGCAGCAACAGAGATCCCCATTTCACCAGGATGCAGGATGCCAATATTCTGTGTTTTCATTGTATTTTCTCCAGAGGTATGAGCGAAATTTGGGATAGCATCATGTAGACGATGTTTTTGCAAATACAGCAGAAAGAGTAGAAATGGAACTCAAATCCACNCCAGCCATCTCATAAATGAGACCATCCTCCTCAAACGACCAGCTCAAGGTGTTTCTAAAAGTATTTCTGCAGTGGGTTGAGTCTCAGCGCATGGTGGAGGGCGCAATCCTGGTGGGTTCCCACACACGAGGTAAGACTCGGCAAGATTCCGACATTGACCTGGTCCTGCTTTGCACAGAGTACGAAAGTTATTTGCAAGACTTGGATTGGGTAAACGACTTCGGCAAGCCAGTCTCAGTTCGTCTTGAGGACTATGGTAAGCTCACCTCTGTCCGTGTGTTCTATGAAGAGGGCCCGGAAGTTGAGTTTGGCTTCACCCAGTTGGACTGGCTAGCTCGATCACTCGATGTAGGAACGGTAGGAGTCCTGAGGAATGGATTCCAAATTGTCTATGATCGTAGCGGAAAATATTTGGCTCTGGAGTTAGAACTCTAGGATTTGATACTCTTTGCACTCTTTCAATGACAACCTCAGAACTTTTTAAGTGAGTTCCTCGCAGATTTGGGAGCCAAGATGCTTCGCAAGCTTTATTCTACACTCAACATGCTACCCTACTCACCAAATCTGGCGATCATGGTTAACAAATATTGGGGTTAATCGAGCTGTCTGGTTGCTAGACTAGGAGTACCGAAGTGAATTCTAGTTGGAGGGGTTGGCAATCGTCAGCTGAGGACAGACTGATTTGAAGAGGAGTTGATTCAACAAGAATCCGCTAGTTGCTCGGCAGGCCAATCTCCTGATCCAATTCTTCAAATGCGTTTTTGCTTTTGGAGGCTGCTGAATCAAATTCGGTAGGAGTATTCAAATCCAGTTCAGGCTCGTTCAAGCGGGCTTCCAGTTCTCCAAATGCTGATTCAGCTCGGTTTTTGGAGAGCTTAGTTGTGATTTTTTGGAGCCGCTCTTTTTGGTAGGCAACGACGGTCTCTCGACTTAAGCAAGCCTTCACGAAAGCTGCTCTGACGTCTTCGTCATAGGTGATCTTGAGAAATTGCCTCTGCCCAGTCACAAAGTTTTTCAATTCAGAATCATTTCGGAACTGCNCTACGAGCTGACGCTCCTTCTCATNTCTTGGTTTACGTCGTTGNNCTTCATCTCTGATTGCTGACTGAACATANTGTTCTTGTTGTGCAACTAAATTTTTGGTGGCTTCTGACTTGGCAGCTTCCACAGAGGCCAGGCTTCCTGGAGCATANNCGAANGCACAATCCCACTCCGNNTCATNATTACGTAAGTACCAATCTGGAGCACCNTCAATGTCCAAGGTGTTCTCNGTTCGNAGATAAATATNGAANATATAGCCTGCCAGAGTGTTTCCCAAAGAGAGNGCTAANCCNAGCAANTGNGCGGANGCGGTNTGNATNGTCAAAATCAGGAANATCCNAACTNGGAAAACGNGTTTGCTCAGCAATTTCAGCATTCCACCCTCACGCNGCTAAATCNTCAATAAGNACATAAATNTAGCCTGCCTCTCGATCACGCCAAAATTCTACAATNCGAAANTGAACAGGGATTTNTTNTCCAGAAATGGTGACGGTNGTGTTGATTGTTGAGGANTTTGTCAGGCTTTCACGTCCTCCTNTNANNACNCTGGTCGTTTTGTTNTGGACGTCNCCACTCACTTCNGCAGTGTTGCCAGCNTTTGNNGCAACCANCAGNCNGACGGCNNTATTNAANGCNTTCTCTCGAGCCTGCTTGACNGTTTGCAGAGCATAGCNTGCCTGTCCCAAGTAGTGCCCANCAGGAACTTTGTTGATCCAATCTGGTTTTTGGTTCTGGNTNANNGGCTGGGGANAGTGNGNAGATTGCTGAGAGCANGANATGGNCAGGAAAGAAANAAGAANNAGCNNTAAGAAGNNGGGGAGTAGCCGNTTGGATNGAATCATCTTTTCTCNGGTNAGANCCNTTCCTGCTTGNGAAGTTCTGAGCGAAATGAGTGGGATGCACGGGCATGAATCCCACTCTTCAAAGAACCTTATTGCGGCATGACACCAAATTCAGAGTTGATCATCTTATCCATTTCGGCTTCTAGCTCATTTTGGGCTTTTTCACCAAGAAACCGTTGCCACTGGGCCTGCTGATTTTTGTAACTTGTTTGGAGG
>NYTS01000062.1:1275-5554 GCA_002683655.1 Deltaproteobacteria bacterium | reverse complement strand
AAGCTGTTCTGCCGAAGGAGGGCCCAGTGTCGGCACACGGCACATTACTGCAAACGTGGTGACCTCAATCTGGATGTAAGTTTTCATGCAAAAGCAGAAGACAATGATGGGCCCACAACCCACAACATTCGATGATCAGAAAACAAAAATTGTAAATGTGTAAATTTTTCAAGAATCGTACGATACAGAGAAAAGACAGTTGCTTGCAAAAAACATTGGGCCCATTTCTCTCTCCGGTAAGTAATATTGTTCAATATTGTATCATTTACATACATACACACACCTGCTTGCATGTTGTCATTTACAGTCAAACAGGTGAAAGAATTTATTCGTCAAGAAGCACAAAATTGGACGAAGTACGATATGGCGATTGACAAAGAACGCAGTCAAATGGATGATCAGCTCGCAGCATCCGACGCGTTGGTTAATTTGAGCAACAAGGGCAAGCGCAGCAAGCGAAAATCACGACCACCAGCACAATTTACCGAGCTGGGACCATTTGTTACAGGGACAACAAAGAGGCCCAAATCGCAGTCAAAATCGGCCAAATCAAAGCCGAAAAGGACCACCAAACGTCGCCTTGATTTTCCCAAGTCCGTGACCCCAGCTTCCAAAAAAGGGAAAAAAGCAAAACAAGCACCAACAGGTGCAGCAACAGGCCCAGCAACAGGCCCAGCAGACCCAGCAGGCGCAACGGATGTAGCCCCAACAGGCCCACCAAAAAGCGCAGCTAAGGACAGGCAGGTGGCGGCGAAAGATGTAAGCAAAATCTTGTGGGCTCAACACAAATTGGTTAACCAGCAATCGTTGCATGCCCAAGTTGCAAAAAAGNCAACAAAGATCGCGTCCCTCATGTTTGACGTGTTGCCGAAAGCAGATGTGGNGGCAATGGCTACGCAGATGTGCAAGCACTGCTCTGTGGACTGCCTGGAAGAAGTACTGGAAAAGTACCGCAAGCCAACGTTGCAGATCCTGGCCCAGCGTCTCAACGATAACTTGCAACACATTAAAGAGTTGGATGCAGTGCTGGCCAACGACGAGGTGCTGGCCAAGGATGATGTCGTGCTGGCCAAGGATGATGTCGTGCCAAGTGTGGATGATGGCCGCCAAGATGATGGGCCCAAGGATGAAGGGGCCGAGGATGATGATGGGGCCAAGGATGGGCCCAAGGAGGAAGGGGCCAAGGATGGGCCCAAGGAGGATGGGGTCAAAGGAGGCTGAGCCCATCGAGACTCCTGATCCATCACACTGGATCAGGANTCAGAACACCAGTTCTGGGTTCAAAGGCGTCAACAAATGCAGAGGTCGCAAAGGCAAAGTATGGCGTGCCAAGTGTGCAGGCACCACGATTGGCAGGTATGAAACCAAAGCGGAAGCCTGCCAGGCCTACTACGAATACTGCAAGGCCAACGGCAAACTTCAAAACCAAAAGAAGAAAGAGCAAGTGCGAGACGTTATTGAGTGGGCGAGCTAGGCCCACTGTTATGCATTGCTTGCATTGCTTGCGCGTTCACTCATATTGCTTGCGCGTTTGTTTAGTTACCTAGGTTTAGCATACTTAGGATTATTTTTGGATAACTAAGCAAAATACATTGTGAACAAAATATATTTTTAGAATTATATTACATATTGGCAATAGGCCAACGTAGCTACAGGCCCAACACTAGTTGGGCCCAATTGCAAAAACAAATAGGCCAACGTACAGGCCCAACACTAGTTGGGCCCAATCGCAAAACAAACAAGCCCTTTAGAAAAAACGAAGTACTTCCTGATAATGGGAGTGGAGTTCAATNTTTCCCATACTGTTTATAACATCCTGGACAGTTTGTCTTCTCCACTGGTAACGCTTACGCTTTGGGCGGCCACGTTTTGCCTTTCTCTGTTTCGGCGGGAGTATACGCAGCGCGTCGGGCCCAAGATATGGGCCCGTGTATGTTTCCGGTTGGCGAATGACTTTATCAGCGTACATGCGCTGGTACACGTCGCAATGAAAACATTTGGGCCAGAATCTGCGGACGGTCTGTTCTGAATTGCGCTGAGACCCCCCCAACATATGTTCCTTGTGGAACACACAAACCATGTGCCTGCACGGTTGCTTATGCTTGATGGAATGATCGCAACACTTGGGCCTGTCCAGCACGACTTCGTACGTCTTGCCATCGGCATTTCGTACGTCCTCCACGTAAAAGACTCCATTGCCGCTTGACGTGACCTCTTGCCCTGCACGTTTGGCTATGGCCACCTGGATTGTGAAAAGATTCGTCGCGTATTTGGTGATCGGGTGGCCCNGCTTAATCCATTTCGTGATGGCCTTCCACCTCGCTTGCAGCTGCTCACCCTGCCACTTCAAAATTTTTGCGTTCAGACGATATGGAGCGTGATGACGGGCTGNAACAAACACGCCGTTCATGCCCTCNACAAGTTGACTGGTCTTGAACCCATGAGTAGTGATGTTCATTGCATTCATGGCATATTGGTAGACTTCATGATGTGGTTTCACACCATCGAAATATGTCGCTGCCAGTGCGGACTCACGACGCAAAAGTGCCAACTTAGCCTTGTATTCTGCTTCCGTGTTGGCACGTTGCAAGGCCCAGGCCGATTGAACCGTAAATGTTTGACCCGAACGGTTCAGGTGCTTTTCACAGTTGCCGATGATATGATTGAAGCATCTGCCAATTTTAGCGTTGAATTTGTCGTGAAACTGTCTGATTCCTTTCTGACGGTCACTGAAAATAATGGATGCGGCCCCAAGGTATCTTGACAACCCTGCCAAGTGGCACTGCTCGGCAAAGTATTCGTACGTGTCGGCGGACTCTGTTTCGCAGACACACCACGCAAGAACAAGGGTTTTGTTGTTGCCATCCTTCGTCGTCAGTAAATGCAACATTCCGTCTCTGTAAACCGGGTGNTTGGAAAAGCAGGCGTCCACCGCACTTAATTTCATTCCACATCCATAAGCGATATGGAAGCAGATGCCAATGCTGACAAAGCATCTTACGAACCTGCAACAGAGAGTGTGCATGAGCTGGGCCCANAAACAGNCCCATCAACTACTCAGTGCCCATCAACCAATTTGGGCCCACAAACAGGCCCATCAACTACTCAGTNCACATCAATCAATTTGGGCCCACAAACAGGCCCACTAACCTGCCATCCTCGTCATGAAGGTGAAAACGAGAGTCGGGATTCAGTGCCATGAATTTCTGTCCCCACTCGTTCAGTTTGCACCAGTCATCCGCGTAATCCTTTGCGTCATAATGCTTTATGGCGTTGCGAGCACGACGGGCCGTATGTTCGGACACACTGCCGTCGATTCTACCGTGGAATCCGAGGGCCAATTTGGCTGCCTCTTTGCCAGTAGATAACTTGCCGAGCTTTTGCGACTTAACAAACTCTGAATCGCGGACCAATTCAAATGTAGTTACGTACTGCCCAGAATTGCAGAAGGGCGCATGAGCTAGATGGCTTTGATCCAGTCTCAAAGTCCACGTGCCCGTGCGATCTTTAGTCCAGNTTAACAGGTGTGGACAACCTCCAATGACTGCATCCTCACTGTCCGTGCGGGGTCGTTTTTTTTTGGACAGCACTGACCGGCATCCTACAACTTTTCGCCTGCTACCACTTGCTTTGTTGTCCAACATGGCCGAGCATCCGAGTTGACTGGAGTAAGACATAGAAACTAGCCGAGCATCNTCCCAAGTTAAGCACGACTGACNCAATGGGGCCGCAGATGCNTTTAATGCNGGACTGGGCCCATCATGTTGGAATGGGCCTATTTGGACTGTACTTGCGNCCATTTCAGCTGGTCCCAGATCTGGACCCGTTTGGACCATACTTGCGCCCATTTCAACTGGGCCCAGATCTGGGCCCACAGTACTTGGAATAGAACCCGCAGAACTCACCGTACTTGTGCTCGGAGTGATGGTTCGATGTTGCCAAGATGTGATTGCTCGTTTCATTCGAGCGAAATGACCTGGCAGCATGTTCACCGTGTCTTTGAGCTCGATAAGTTCTTCGGGTTTCATTTTTAGCAANTGNTTCAAATCATCGTATCCCATTTCTTCAAAAATGCTTTCATATCTTGAGAGAGAGGCATCCTGCAAAAATGATTTCACTTCTTCCATTGTTTTGTGTCTCTGNCCGGAAAACTTGTTGTGCAATATACGTACGTTATCTTTTGTAGCTATTTTGGGCCCAAAACGATCAAAAANAACGGGCCCAACCTATAGAATTTCTCGATACACCCCGGGGGTGTGAAACCGAAATCGTCAGTTAC
>NYTS01000062.1:0-1268 GCA_002683655.1 Deltaproteobacteria bacterium | reverse complement strand
ANNNCNGNGTNTNNTNGAGAGCCANTNNNAANGNNNNACAGCTGGGCCNAAACGGTTACAGCTGGGCCCAAAATGAGGTCAGCTCTNATAGAGANCCAATCAAAATGGGCCCACTCCANAACGGTTACAGCTGGTCCCAAAATGAGGTCAGCTCTTATAGAGAACCAATCAAAATGGGCCCACTCCACAGCTGGGCCCAAAACGAGGTCAGCTCTTATAGAGAGCCAATCAAAATGGGCCCACTGGCAGTGGGCCCATTTTGATTGGCTTTGGGCCTGAATTGATCCGACTTTGTTAAAATTGATCCGACTTTGTAATTAAGTGTACAGATTGATCCGACTTTGTTAATTTCCCTTTCCTTAACGGTACATTTTCTTTTCTTCTTTTTTGCCTTCTCAACAGTTTCTACACCTGATCTTTCTTCTTGCTTACTACTCTTGCCAAATTTTGTTCAGCTCCCAAAATGTCCGGTTAACTCAGTATACAGTAGTCTATATACGTACATAGGTTGTTTTTGGATATAATTCCCTGTACACGCTCACCCCAATCCCTGTACATAAAAATGTACACGGGGCATGAGATTGGCCATGCCTGATTTTATCAAGTGAATCTTTCAATACATGATAATAGTTTTTTTATTTATTCTAGAAAACCTTTCGTGTCTTCCAGCACATACATGGACGGGATTCTTAAGAATCTTCGAATAGTCGATCATATCGCATAGAAACAAAACAAGAATAAGCTATGCCAGACACTAATTCAATACTGAATACAATGTCACCTAGATTCTATTATTTATTATTGCACTCATGAACTCGTCGTCCGTACGACACAGTAGTTCCCAAACAATATTCGTTTTGATGACGGATAGCAAAGTAGGGTCAAACGGGTCAAAAAGAGGGTCAACAGGGTCACGAGGGTCAAAAAGAGGGTCACGAGGGTCACGAGGAAAAGGTCAACAGGGTCACGAGGATCAAAAAAAGGGTCACGAGGGTCAGGAGGGTCAAAAAGAGGGTCACGAGGGTCAAAAAGAGGGTCAAGAGGGTCAGGAGAGTCAAAAAGAAAATTAACGTAGGATATTGTCAGGAGGGTCAATTTTTTCATAATTTATGTTATTAAGACAAACAGAGGTTCTAACAGGTCAAAAAGAGGGTCAACAGGGTCACGAAAGATTTAGCGGTCAAAAAGATGTCCTTCAAGATTTTTCATTTCTAATGTTCAGTCATGCAAAATCATCATTGAAATCTTTAGTCGTGATTTTTCGTGAT
>NYTS01000061.1 GCA_002683655.1 Deltaproteobacteria bacterium | reverse complement strand
TCTACATCACCTACCGTAGGCCTGAGAGCCGCAAACTATATGAAGAGAAGGTAGGACGGAAGTCTCAAGGTTGGACAGTCGCCAGAGCAGCTGCAGAACGTGCCAGACGGATGAATGGGCAAGCTCAGACAAATGAAGAGAAACGCCAAGCTAGTAAACTAGCGAAGTTGGCTGAATCAGAGAAACCGACGATAGACCGACTGTGGCAGTTCTACCTTGAGTCGAAGGGAGATTCTCTCAAGGGTCTCACCACTGATAAGAACCGCTATGAATTACATATTAGAAGTACGTTTGGTAAAAAGACCCCAAATGAATTGGCTCCACTCGATGTAGACAGACTGCGCTTAAAACTGCTTAAGGAGCAAAGCAGCAAGACAGTGAGCAATGTTCTGGAACTGCTGCGGAGGATCGTCAACTTCGGTATCCGCAAGAAACTCTGCCCAGCACTGGACTGGACAATTCAATTACCAAAAGCTGATCCTGATTCTGAACGTATTGAGATCCTGACTGATGAGCAGTTTAGAGAACTTCACAAAGTTTGGGATGACTATCCTGACCAACATATTGCCCACCTTCACCAGTTTATAGCATGGACTGGTTCAAGAGCCTCTGAACCATTAAAGCTACTTTGGACGGATGTTGATTTCAATCAACGTCTTTACACAAAGCGAGATACGAAGAGTGGGAAGTCCCTCATCTTTCCAATGAGTGAGAGGTTACATTACATTCTACAGCAACAACGAGGATTGCTCGAGGACTGTCCAGAAGTGATGCGAACCAGTCGGTTTGTCTTTCCGGGACCAGCAGGAGGTCAACGTAAACTGGATTCTTATCTGCGCCACTTCCGCCGGATACGAGATCTAGCAGGAATTCCTGAGGAGTACCGGCCAAACTACTGCCTAAGAGATACGGTGGCTTCACGCCTTTTATCTTCCGGGGCTACTCTTGATGAAGTGGCTTATCAACTAGGACACTCACCTGGTTCACCGATGACGAGGCGCTATGCTCGATTTTTGGAATCTGCTCAACGAGGGATTGCTGATCGAACCCAAAGGGTGATGGATGAGATGTTGAACTGATGGATTTTTTTTGAGTATCCGTAAATCTTACCTTTTTGTCCCGCTTTAGAACCAAGATTGTAGTCCTCCCGATAAGACTTTATCATTGTCAGTGAATGCCCCTAAGTCACTCACTCCGGATAACCATTGGACATTTTAGAAATTCCCTATAACTATTGGTTGTCAGCCAGTGTCTTATAGTCCTGGCTAGGCGAAGTTGATCTTCATATCGGCTTTGGCAGCCTGGTGTAAGCGTTGATTCTGCTGGGTTGCAGACACTAATCCATCGTTAACTCCAAAAAGCCTCCGTTTCTGATGCCAAAGAATCCCGACTCATCCAGATACCTTGAACTTCCTCATTCCAGTGCCTATCAACGCCACAGTATTGAAGAAATTCAGCATGGACGCACCTTTGTAGATCGACACTACTATCGTGTGTTGCTCGATTCAATGGTTAACGATCTGTATGATCCAAAGCGAAAACAACTCAAACTATTAGAAGAAGCTTGGTCAGCTGCAGAAAATCCTGAGATCTCAAAACCAGACTAAAAAAAGAACCTGATTTAACCCGGACCTGCTGAATGACTTTTTGCCAACCTTAAGAGCATCTCCTTTCAATTGAACGAACTCTCGCAGATCAACTAAAAGCCCTACTTTTCATAACTACCTATTTCTTGTTTCCTGTTTCGGCCAACCCTTATTGTGGTCATTGTCCTCAATAGACTGGATGAATCTTAGAGGTACACGTCGATCAATCAGATCTGAAGAGAGTTCTAAATGAAGCTGGAATCAATGAGAACAAAAGAAAGGATCTACAAATGACTCAGAAGATGTCCTTGCTGGATGCTGTGCCCAACTCAGAGGGGAACTTAGAAGAAGCAGCACTGCTTCATGCCTATGATCAAAGTTGGCAATTATACGCAAGAGCCTGTGATCTCAGGCCAGTTTCTAGTATGGATGAAACATGGCGCATAGATTATGAGAATTCGAGAGACCGAGAGCAAGAAGATGAACGTAAAAAAGACCTCTGGCAAATGCTGCAGGATTTCAGCATCTAGTTGCCTCAAAGGGCGAACAGATCATTCCATTACCCTACTGGAATCTGATCCTGTGGAAGAGCCTTCCCGTTTTTCACTTCATAGTTGACGGACGTGACTATGCTTACACGACACCTGTCAATGGCCTGTTGGTTGAGAGTACCTTTGCAAGCCTGGCTGAGCCAATCTCTGCAGAAACAGTTTTAAAGCTTCAGACAAATTGGCCTTTTGAGAGTTTGCAAAAAGCTTTTGCTGAATTGGTTCGGCAGGGATGAGTCAAAGCAGGTGCTGAATTACTTGTCCCTAAACGTTTTGTACGATTTGGTCAAAATGAGCCAGTTCCTCCGACAGCTGCTTGCTTTGATTGGTTGACAAAGCAAGCAAGGCTCAGATGCGTGGCTGATATACTAGACCTCAAGAAATCAATTCTCCATCAGCACTTCATGCATTATGGGAAAACTCTGAATGCAAAGGCTCTTCAAAGAGGACGTAAACCAACTGATGATGATCTTCCAAAGAACACAATGGCGATTTTAAGGGATTACCTACCAGACTAGTCCTTCTTTTCTCACGCCAATCTCCCCCCTTCAACAGTTCTCTAGCAGCAAGTCCACATTCAGTTGGTGCGAGTTTTGGCGCGAACGCTATCGCGCCTCTTCTCGGGGCGCGCTACTGGGTCCTCTTTAGTAAAATGTGGATAATGAGCAGAACACAGAGTACTCCAGCTTTATTCATTATCGCATTACTGAAAGGTCTAAATGACAAGTGATTATCCCAAAGAGTTCCTCACCGAACAGGAAGCAGCTGAGNACATAAACATGAGTGTCAAGACTCTGNGGCGNTGGCGCTTTGATCGTCGTGGTCCCAATTACGCCAAAATAGCTGGCAAATCGATTCGTTACCCAATTTCGGAACTACAAGAGTGGATCAAGCAACAAATTGTTGTTCATGACTGATGATTGATCCTGCAACACGCGGATTTTGCGGGATCAACTCTAGGAAAAGGTGTTTGATTTCAGAACAATTACACTACTGGGATTATTATGGAAAATAATCAAAATGACGCTGCGCCAGAAAGCCCTATAAAGAACAAAGCTCGGAAATGTTTGTCACCGAAAGAGACTCTTGTGACGACAGGAGGCAACTTCTTTTTCAACGGATCTGGACAAGCTGGCTTCAGGGATTTTGAACCAAAGAGTCTGCAGTGGGTATATTCAGTAATTCGAGACGGGACACTGCCACCAACCGAAGACGAGAAAGCAGTTCCTCTGCAAAGCCCGTCTCTGATTGATTAATTCAATTCTTTAGCGGCTTCAGCGGCAAAAGCGGAGGCAGCCAAAGCAGTATTGCTGGAACTTGAGAAGCAAGCCAGCACAGAAGAACTTCCGGGTGGTCAGGAACCCAGCTTATTGACAAAAGCTAAGGAAGACCATACCAGGTTGAAGAAAGCGTATGACCTTCAAAAGAAGTTCCTTCCTGTGTTCTGCTGGAGCGGTACTTTTGAGCAAGGGCAGCGGCCTAAAAATGATAACCTTCTCCAGCACTCTGGACGTCTGTAAATTGATATTGACAGCCTCGGACTCAAGCAGGCTCGAGAGGTTAGAGAACTGTTAGCGAGTGACCCTTACGTTGAAGCAGTATTCTTGAGTCCATCAAGACGTGGTGTAAAAGCTGCGATGAAAATTCCTATTTGCCTCGATGACAAGGAGCACAAGCAGGCTTTTCAGGCAGCCAGACGATACATCAAGGAAAAATACAATCTGATCATTGATGAGAGTTGTAAGGATGTGCGTCGACTATGTTTTTTTAGTTATGATCCCCAGTTGGTTCTGAATCAAGATGTGGTTCCTCTGAATACAAGTGAATGGTCAATTGCAAAGCCTTCAGAGACAGTCTGTGAAGAACCTGCCGACCTTACTGAGCCCACCGAAGACTTATTTGAACCCCCACCGACCGATCTAATAACCGTGTCGGCCGAACACTACCTGGAGCAGGGTCTTCAGCAAATTGAATCTGCTGCAGAAGGTAGCCGCCACAATAACTACTGCAGGGTAGCTTACAGTTGTGGTGGTTTTGTCTCTAGTGACTTGTTGGCCCGAGAGGACACTCTGGAACTGCTTATAAATGCGGCAAGAAAAGCGCGACCAGAAGATCCAGCAGACGCCGAGCGAACAGTTCAACAATGCTTCTCAGAAGGTGAAAAGAAGCCTTATCGGCCAAAGGTTACTTCTTCAACGATCAAAGGTAACTGGCACTATCTCAACACAGCCCCAAATGAACCNCGAAAGCTGAAGCCAAACCTGCACAACGTAGTTGAGTGGCTATCAGTAATGCAGTGGTCTACTTGGTATGATGAGTTTCATCACAGAACGATGACTGTTGATGAGAGGGGAGATCATATTGAGTGGGAGGATGAGCTAACCCTGAAGCTAACAAAAGAACTACAGGATTTTGACTTAGGCTGGCGGGGTATCAGTGATTTGATTGTTGATAAGGCTGTGCAAACCTATGCCTATCAGGATAAGCGTAATGAACTCACAGACTTTCTGGATTCCCTGCAATGGGACGGAGTGCCTCGNATAGATAGCTGGCTGATCGACTACTGCGGTACAGTGGACAACCTCTATACACGGGAAGCAGGGTGATGCTGGTTGCTAGCCGCGGTGAATCGGGCTTATATTCCCGGCACCAAGTTTGATCACTGCCTGATTTTGCAGGGCAAGCAAGGTTATTTCAAATCAACAGTCTTCAGCATCATTGGCGGAAACTGGTTTTGTGAACTTAAGGAATTCAGGGGCAAAGAAGCCCAAGAGAAACTGCTCGGCAAGTGGATTGTTGAGTTTGCAGAGATGTCGGTACTCAAAAAAACAGACACCGAAACCATCAAAAGTTTCATCACAGAGAAGGCAGATCGATTTCGTCCTCCTTACGGTAAGAGGGCCAAGGATTTTCCGAGAACATGTGTATTTGGTGGATCAACCAATGAGGATGAATTCTTAAGTGACACCTCAGGTAATCGAAGATTCTGGCCAATCCATATACCAAACCCAATACGCATTAATGAGTTTCAGCAAGATAGAGAGCAGCTGCTGGCAGAAGCGGTCAACCTCCACAAGGTAGGGAAGTCATTTTTGATGAGCCGAGAGGCCGAGAAAATAGCTGAGAGCGAACAGGAGCAAGTACTGTCAGTTGATCCCTGGGAAGAGACTGTGAGGGACTATATTTTAGGACTTAAGGAAGAGTCTGTTAAGATAGACCAGCTGATCACGCATCTTCAGGGTGAATATGAAAACAAATTACAGATTCACGCAGGTCATAGAATGAGGGTAGATAAGGTGCTGCAACATCTTGGCTGGGAAAAAAGACGCAGTACTGCCAAAGATGACAAAGGAAAACGCAGCTATGCCTACTGGCCAGGTGAGGCTGCTTCAGTGCTACCGAATGGTGCAACAAAAACCGAGGAGAATCGCCCAACGGAGACCTTCCAAATTGATGGCCTGAGTCACAATAGCCAACCTATCAATAACACACACTTAACAAAACTTCGTGATCAGGGCTCTCAATTGCAGCAAGAAATCAGCAGAATATTTGAGAATTCAGCTGAGGAGATTAATCACAGGAACATTGAGCAACTCGAATTGGAGCTTGATCGCNCACTCAGCAANTTGATNAGTCTGGGTCTGCCTTNNAAAGAAGCTTGGGTGGCCATCGAGCAGTCGACTGGTAACTGGAAGGAAGCTTGTTCAAAAAAAGANAGNTTNCAAACAGNNTTCNGAGCACTGTCNANNTTNCTCTCACAAAAACTGCTGTCTTTTACTGGTTAGTTTGGCGGTTTTTAAAGACTTTTGATGCAGTAGGCAATCGTAACTACAAGCTGACGATAACTCCGTGTTAGTAACTTCAACAAAAGTTAGTCTCTTGTTTTGGTGGCTTGAGTCGGTACCAAAAAGATCAACACTTGCCATAAGAGGGCAGGACCAAATACCCTACCCATCAATAATTTACCTCCCCTAATCGATATTCACCCCATCAGTAACTATTCGATCAAAATACGATGAAATTAAGTGGGAGACGCTTGACTGGATTCGATGTGAAGATTAGCATCGGGAAAAAATTGAAAATTGTCGCAACTCTACCTTTCCGGGAATAACAGGAAATTACAGTTGTTGGTTTGTATCAATGTCTTCTGTCTTCAAATCTCACACAAAAAAGAGAGCAAAGTGCCGAAAATTGTGAAAATCAAATTCCCTCAAAAAGTAGCATTGGAGACTACAATTAATTCGGTATCAGATTGTGGGATCGGTGCTGGGCTCATGGCCTTTTGGATGCGATGGCTGATGAGTTGGTTTACAGATGGACTGTGACAAGAACCTTTCATTTAAATCCAACAGGCGGTAACCGCAAGTTAAATTCTTACATTAGGCATCTCAGTCAGATAAGTACAGACACAGAGGGATCCAGATGAAGCTAATTATTAATACAATAGGAAATTTTAAAAATTTAATAATTCTCTTAGCGATTCTAATAGAAATTGGATGGTTAGGTTTAACTATAAAAAATAATTTAGATTCTAATACAGTTCAAACTGAAGCAATAAGTGTATTAGCAAAATCAACTATATTAGAATCAAAAGACCTTCCCGTATTCAAAAAAGATGCAGCAACAAAAAATATCTATTTTTGGCCTGGCAGCGGAAATTTTTTCTCTGTCGAAAAAAATCATATAAGCAGTAGGTTCGATAATTATCTTTTGGATGAGTATGGAGAAGAGTATTCGAATCTACCAGTACAAGAATTTGAGCATTTAATTAAGAATGTCCTGAAACAAATTGAAAGTGCTGCAAAATTTGTTTCTCAAACAAATAGTAAAATCCCTAAAGATATTTTCGATCTTGACCGAAAGTTTGATAATACAATTTATACTGAATTGAGTAAGAACCTTTTTATTTTAAGATACGATTGGATGGGTTACAGTAAAAACCTTTACACATTGATACTACCTGAAAGAGATGGAGTAAGCATCTATATTGCATCGGTTTCTGATGCAGCTGAAAAAGTAAATTTTGTTAAAAGCATTATCACACCGTTATTATTACTTGTTATCTCAAGTCTACTCCTAATACTTTTAAATTATAAAAATTATTTAATAAAAGGGCAACTTGAATCAGTTATTGATCAAAGGACGAAAGATTTATTGGAAGCAAAAAAAACAATTGACGATAGTGTGAAATACGCTTCATCAATTCAACAAAGCCTCTTACCAACAGGTGAAAACCACGAGAAATTTTTCAAGAATTATTTTATCTTTTGGCAACCGAAGGATAGGCTTGGAGGAGATATTTATTGGAATTTCTCGGATGGTAATAATTTTTACTTTGCAATTATTGATTGTACTGGACACGGTATACCAGGCTCATTAGTATCAATGATTACAGTGACAATGTTTAATAGTATTATCAACCAAAGAACAAAAGAATCTATTGATCTTTCAAAGGTACTTGCAGAAATAAATAATAACTTTGTAAATACTCAAAAGAACAATAAAGATAAGCTATCAAATGAAGGCTTTGACGGTCTAATATTTAAACTGAATGAAAATAACAAGAGTTTAAGTTTTGTGAGTGCTAAAACGCCACTTTTTATTAAAAGGCAGAATGGTAAAGTCGATGAGTACACTGGAACGCGGAAGACAGTTGGATATAAAAAAGATGTAGTTTTCCATGAGAAAACTGTTGATTTATTTCAAAATGATATCATTGTTCTGACTACCGATGGTATTTTTGATCAAAATAATTCTGCTAATAAAATTTATTCTAAAAAAAGGATGATTTCAATAATTGAAAAAGGGGAATTAAACACCAATATTTTGGTACAGCAAATACTCTCTGATTTAGAAAATTTCAAAGGACAGATGGCGCAGAGAGATGATATCACAATTATTGCATTTCAAGTCTAAATTGAACACTTTCTAGACGATAAAAAAGTTGCCAAGATTTAAAATCAATTTTCATAGAATTGATTTTGGTGGCAAATTTACTATCCAAATTCTCATAATTGCACTCTTAATTTACCTGTTGAAAAGATTGTGCGCAAATAAAAATTAATATGAAATCATAATTTTAATATTTAGTTTGATCTACTTTACTTCATTTAATTGCCAATTGTATTCATATTCCAATTTTCCTTTATATCGTTTAATTTTTTGATACAACTGTGATTCACTATAATCTAAAATATGCTTAAGTAAATTATCAGTCGATCCACCAAAATCAACAAGGTACCAATCAAATATCTTAGATAGCACTAGTTTTCCATTTTCAAATCTTACTCCACGTGGATGATTCACATAACCTTTGGCTGCCTCATCCAGTAGCATTTCATTTGTTTTAGCGGTAAACGGTTTAGGTAGCAAGTTAGGACATCCCATACTCGCACAGTTGACTGCGTAGTGAATCCTTGGTTCTTTCCAAATGGGCCTAAGTATTCTATGTTCAATATCATTTAAACTAAGATCGATGCCCTCAACTGTAATTAATTCCTCGTCCCAAGGTCCAAAACTGAAGAAACTAAACGAAATATCTTTGATAGAATCAATTGGATAATTTTCCAAAATTAGTTCTGCAGTTCTAGCATTGTAGTGGTTTATCCAATAAGCAAATTGTTCTGATCGCGAATAATTTGATATGTTTATATTTTCTAAATATTTTAGATAATTTTGTAAAATTTTCCTGTCTTTATTTGTGACTCGTGAATAAGGCACAAGGTATATATTTGATTTATCATTAGTTATTAGGTTTCGGTCGAGAAATGTTGCCCATTGTTTGTGATTGATTTTTTGCACTGAATTGGATTGGTGTTTTGTCCATCTTGCCCAGAGGTCAGCCTCTGGAGCAGCTTTTAATAAAAATATAGAATTATTTAGGATAAGTAAGTAACAGATCGTGAGAGTTATTTTAGATTCAACAATGTATTCCCAAAAATTATTTGGGATTGACACTGATTTGCATTTTACATTTAGCATAATTCTGTGTTTTCCTTTTCCAATTATTTTTCGAGATTAAAATTAGTAGAATATGACAGATGTGCCTAATGATCTATGACCAGTCAGCAGTATTAGCGCGGGTCTTTCTCACACCTGTGCAATTAAAACATATGGTACAGTTCAATGTTGGGGCCAAATTACTGTGCCTAATGATCTATGACCAGTCAGCAGCATTAGCGCTGGATCTGGTGCTAATACCTGTGCTGTAAAGACGGATGGGACTGTCCAGTGCTGGGCACTAAATTCGTCAGCTACTGTTCTAGTAGATCTGGGAATAGTCAGCAGCATTAGTGCTGGATATGATCACTTCTGTGCAGTCAAAACGGACGGCAGTATTCAATGCCGGGGGTCAGATGTTTCGGGCGAAAGCACCGTCCCCGCCAAGCTTCAGTAACTAAATCTAAATCAACAGCAGCAAGTCCATATCAGCTAAGTGTTCTCCTCTCAAATTGAGGAAGAGTGACCCCAAATTCATCCTGCTCGCTGCTTCGGTAGATCACCAGCAGGCTGACAGGTTTCGAGTAAGGTCCTGATAACAGTGGGTAAACAATACGGTCAAGCAAACCTACGATGCTCTTCCTCAGATCTCTCCAAAAATAATCTAGTTATAGAGGTAGAGTCTCAACAAGTAGACACTCACCTCAGTTGTTCCCCTAAAGCCAGCGCGAACACATTCCATAAGCCTCTCAAAACTACTCTTCACTTCCGCCAGATCGTCTTTAGACTTCAGCCCAATTGTGGTATAATACTTTGAGTTTAGTTAACTGAGATCATGTAGTATTTGTTGATAAAAGATGACCTAATCCATTACCAGTAATTTGCTGCTGCATTTAGAGCAACCACTAGGGTAAGCCACTCGTGGGCAAATCGTTTCATCAGAGACTCATTTAAACACGTCCACTCTATCGAAGGGGGGACAGGGCCAAACACACCCACCCCATCATTTATTACCTCCCCTGATTGATTTCCATCCGAGCCCAATTTCCTATTGAGGAGTATCCAGATGAATGCATCTCCGAAACTGACCTTCAAGCAGCAAAGATTCGTTGAAGAATACCAGGTCGACGGTAACGGCTCACAGGCTGTTCTTCGTGCTGGCTACAAGACGAACTATCCTGCTGAAATGGCTTATGGACTACTAAGAAATACTAAGGTCAAGCATGCCCTCCAGGATGCTCAGATTGCTCGTAGAGAGCGTTTACAAATGCGGTTAGATTCGACTGTAAAGCAGTACATTGAGCTGAAGGATAGGGCACTGGAGGCTTGTGACTACCAGACATCACTCAGAGCACTAAATCAGCTAGCAAGGCACCTGAAAATCTTCGAGCACTATCACGCAGCACCACTGCTGGAAGCAATTGAGAAAAACCCGGACAATTTAGAGGAATTGGTTGATCAGTTTCTATGGCTCCACACATCACTAGGAAACTGGTTGTATGTGCTACGTGCTCTGGAATTGAAGTTAAGACTGGCTGGCGAAGAGAAGGGAGAGTTGTATTATGAGAAGATGCTGATTTCTTTGGAGTTAGCTAGTTGATTGATTTCAACAAGCTGTGAGGAAATTCTTAAAGACCCTCTATNATAAGACTAGTTGAAGTCGCATTATCGATTCGTATTTTCTTCAGTGCCTGATACTCTTCGCAATTATACCAGTTCATTGCGGATTCCTTATCGGGGAATTTCACCAATACCATCCTGGTGGGTTCCCACAATTCGTTTTCAAGCAAGTTGATTTCCCCGCCTCTTGACAGGTACTCACCGCCATAACTTTCGATCAGTGGTTTGACCTTCTCTTTGTATTTTCCATACGCCTCTGCATCATCGATCTTCACGTCCACAACTAGATAAGCAGGTTGAGCCATCATTCCCCCGAAGTTTTGATGTTATTGAGTATTACTGTTTTAGAATGGTTATGAGGGCACTCGCTAAATGAAATGGTGACAATCCTCTGAATATATCAGCCATTCTTTTCTAAGATTACCCGGACGTAGATTTCTTAAAAAGACAGACTGTAACCTACAGATACCTACAGTAGCAGTCGGACAAGTATGTTGGCCGAGCAATGGAATTCAGACTTTTAAGTTGTTTTAGCCGACTATTCTTTTTCAAACGCAGAGATTTCGAACGACGTGAAAAAACTCTACCTTCTGAACATTCCGCCTGAAAGCTCTTCTTCATCACAAGACAACCTGCTCGACCTTCTGCACCATATACAAACGTCAAGGTTTACCCTAGAGTTTTGAAGATAAATTTAAAAATAAATAATCGATTGTCAGTGAAAGTGGGGTCAAATTTGGACAGAAAATCCCGCCAATTGGTTGGGTACATGGTTGGGTAATCGAAATCTGGGTGACGGCCAGAAAAGTAGGAGGCTAGTTTAATTACTGATTTTACTGAGGAAAAAATGGNGNCGGGGCAGGATTTNAACCTGCGACCTTCANGTTATGAGCCCTAAATNTTTGAGGTAATTGAAAAGATCAAAATGCTGATATCTAAAACATACTAGGATTTATTGAAAGTTTGATAATTTAGCCAATCGTTCATGAAAAGAAATTGAAACATAAAATGGAGAATTTTGTGCCAATTTGTGCCATCAACTGCTTCAAATCACTTGAAACCACTAAACTAGTCATTGACTAAATAGACTGATTTCGTTAAGTTTATTTCAATTACTTCAAGTACATTTAAGTAGAGATGGAACTTTTAATCAGGTGGTCCAGGGTTCGAGTCCCTGTCAGCCACCCACAAAATCAGATACTTAGATTTTGATCAAACTCCAGAGACTCCTGGAATTCTTCCTGCAGGCGCGAATTAGGCGCACCTTGAAGAACAGTTGTTCCCCCCAAGATTCTTCCCACTAGTAAAGGCACTTCGGTCTGAACTCAGAATTTCGCCAAATTAATTAAATTTTTATGAAGTAATTCTAGAGATTAGGAAGAAGATTTTTTTTTGATACTATCTCCTTGATTAGCATCTATAATCTGAGTCGTTTTAAAGAAACTAAGTTAAAAAATTCCCAGTTTTTTTAGAATATTCTTTCAGCTTCCGTATGCGACCAGACCTGACAANACAAGCCTCCATCGATGAAGATCAGAGTTCCGTTGATGTAGAATGTGGCGTTGGCAAGCAAGAATATGGAGGCTCACCGAGTTCATCGGGGTCACCCCAGCGTTGCATGGGCGTTCGCCCAGAAATGAAGGAGGTGAAATCAGGATCTTTGACAAGAGCGGTATTCATCTCTGTGGCAAAGTAGCCAGGGGCGATGCCGTTACAGCGAATGCCTTCTGGTCTCAATTCAACAGACAGGGCCTTGGTCAAGCCTACCCTCCGGCTTTGCTAGTGGTGTAGACAGAGACTGTGTTACGAGCCTGGGGGGCCATGATCGATACAATATTGACAATACATCCAGACCCTTAAACTTGTATCAAGCGGACAGCTTCCCGAGAAAGTAACCAGCTCGCCCGAGGTTTATGTCCAACACTCGATCAAAATCTTCTAATTCNAACTCGGTGAGCGGATGGCGATGTTGAATGCCAGCATTGTTGATCAAGCCATCCAATTTACCGTGCTGTTCCCGAATTTTTCCAAAAGCGGCAAGCACTTCCTCGTCACTGGCGACCTCAAAATATAGTATTCAGCATTCTGGCCAAGCTCCTAAAGATGCTGTTGACGTTCCTTGNTCAAGTTCTCATCTCGGCCATGCAGCAGAACGGTGGCTCCAGCTTCCGCGACTGCCTTAGCCATGGAGCACCCAAGTCCTCGGCTTGATCCAGTGATCAACACAATTTGGTTTTCAAGTGAAAACAATTGTAGGCTAAAGAAATTATCCAATATTTAGAAANATTTTTGTCGCTGCTCATTAAATTCTACCGACCACTGCTTGCTCAAATTGCTTTTGGTAGTGTTTTCAAGCCAAGAACCTTCCAGACCGTTGAGCATAAAGCTCTTGAGGTCGTCGATGCTGTACCCGAAAGCTTCGACCATCATGCGCTGACATTTGATTGGGTCCACGAGATGAAAAGCAGGATCGTCCGTATTGGGATGAATTTTTAATCCAGCCCGAGCCATTCGACGAATTGGGTGTTCTTGGGCCCATGAATCGGCGCTTAAGGTCCGAAGGTAGTAGCTGTTTGTCGGGACCACTGTGATCAAAATCCCTTGATCAATGCANCGTGAGACGAGGGCGGAATTGTCGAGGACAGTGTAGGCATGATCGAGCCGATCTACTCCCAGAACATTCATTGCGGTTTCCACGTTCTTCCAGGAGGTGCCAAATTCTCCAGCGTGAGCTGTTGTCTTCAAGCCTGATTTTTTTGCCAATGCGTAGGCATCAGAAAATTTTTCAGGTGGATTGTTGACTTCGATGTAATCCATCCCGATACCCACAACGTCAGGGTGACGATGGGTGCACATTAACTCTACCATTTCGAGACCTGCGGATGCAGAGGCCTCACGATCGATACTGGGGATGAGCAAGCTAGTGATCCCGAAGTCCGTCTCAGCCTCGTTCATGCCCACAAGAATGGCGTTCTGCAATGCGCNGTAGGAGAGGGTAGTCGCTGCTAAAGTGCCTGTTGGGTTCCAGAAAAACTCTGCATGTCGAACCTGCTGACGAGAGGCCTCTTCCAGGTATTCATAGGCAATTCGCCGAAGGTCATCAGGGGCTTGGAGAATGTGGTTTTCCAGTTCACGGAAAATGTGTAGGACCCCTACTGGCTTCTCACCACGGACGTAAAAAGCATCAATTTCAGCGTCTGTGGTGCGGGAACCATTCTTACGCGCCAGGTCCTTCATGGTCTCCTTGCGGATGGTACCAAGGAGATGACAATGCAATTCGATTTTGGGAATTTGCTTCAAAAACTCATTGAGAGTCGAGTTTGCTTCGCTCATTGTTTTTGTCTCTGTTCAAGGGCTTTCATAAAGACTTGAAGCGCAATCTTGGGTTCAATTCCGGTTCCAATCGAGGAATTCGCTTGCTGCCCAAAGTTGAACTCTGTCTTGCCGTATCGAGAATCGTTCTCAGTGTGTACGGATAGATTGACTCGCTCAAACTTGATTTGGGAAGGCTGGACAACAGCCAGCGCAGCAATCGGATCGTAGATTGCCATCCGCCCGCGTCCTCGGGAAAGGGCGATGTCAAGGTAGCCTCCGAGTAAATCTGCCAAAAGACCATCCTCTAAATTCGGCACGTCAGCTGGGCCAAAAGTGACTTGGCGGCAGAGCTCCAGATCAACAATCCGCAGTGGTGCACCATGTTGAATGACAGTGGCGAGGGCATCTGCATCTGCAAAGGCATTGTATTCGGCGTACTCGGTGTGGTTGCCTCTAGCACGACTGCCCCCCATCCAAGTTAAAGTCCTTAGCCGCTGCAGTTTGTCCGGAAAGCTGTGGTAGGCGAGAGCGAGGTTGGTGAGTGGGCCGATGGCGAGCACATCTTTGGGACCTTCGGAATCCAACCAGCTTGCCAAAGCTGGGAGGGCTCCCCGGACCGGTAATCCTGGAACCAAGGGTAGGAATTGTCCTCGGCTGCGCATACCTTTTGGTCCAAGGATTCTTTCTGCTGTCTCCAGAGGGTGGTACAACGGACCATCTTCACCTTTGTAGATTGGCCAGGAGAAGCCGAAATGGTGGATCGCACCGAAGGCGTTGGCACAGACTTGCTCCAGTTGGGAATTGCCTGCGACGAGGGACACGCCATCAATAGCAACACCCTCTGCTTCAAGGACCAGCAAGGCCCACAAGTCGTCAAATCCAAAGTCGGTATCGACCCATAATCCCATCAGTCAGCGCCCTTGATTCGGTGGCCATGCTGCTCTAGTAGGTCAAAACCTACGGTGGTTCCAATTGGATAGGGGGTATTCCCGGCAGGAGTGGAAGCTGTGATACGACCTAGGGGGGAGGTAATTACGTATTCCCACACCTCACCAGCGAAAGATACCCCACCAACCGTCCCACGGAAGGGGCCACTTCCTAAGCTCACACCACCAGGGCGCCAGGCTAAATATCCAGATGGAGCGTTGTATCCCCTGATCTTGCTGCCGTCGCTGCCAATCAACGCTCCCTCACGGACTTCGAAAATATTCTCAAAGCCTATGAAATCAGCAGCAAACACGGTACTGGGACGGTTGTAAAGTTCAGCTGGTGTGCCCATCTGTTCGATCACGCCGTCCTTCATCAGGACGACCCGGTCAGCTAGCGCCAGAGCCTCCCCTTGGTCATGGGTAACAAAAACCATAGTGATGCCGCTGCTGCGTTGCAGGCGCTGTAATTCAGACCGCATGTCCAGCCGCAAACGTGCATCCAGGTTCGATAGTGGCTCGTCAAGCAACATTACCTTGGGTTCCAGAACAAGAGATCTAGCTAAGGAGAGTCTTTGTTGCTGGCCACCGGAGAGTTCGCTCGGTTTACGATTGGCAAATTCGCCAAGTTCGACGGTATCGAGACTTTGTTCCACGCGTATCTTGATCTCAATATTCGAAACTTTTCTGAGTCGTAGGCCAAAAGCTACATTTTCAAAGGCCGAAAGATGGGGAAACAAAGCGTAGGACTGAAACACCAACCCAACTCCACGTTTATTGGCAGGGACTTTGGTTACGTCGTTCCCATCGATCTCAATCGTACCCGATCGAGGAGACAATAGCCCTGCGATGGCTCTCATCGTGGTGGTTTTGCCACATCCTGAGGGTCCCAAAAGGGTGATCAGTTCTCCTTTATGGATATTCAGGCTGAGGTGGGACACCGCAATCGTGTCCCCATAAGCAAGCGTGAGATTTTTCAGACAAACAAAGGACTCAGACATAGCGAGAGAATCCCAGGAATTTTTCAGCGAGGAAAATGATCCCCACAGACATGATTGCGAGCAACGCAGACAGGGCTGCGACTGAAGGGTCGTAAGTGATTTCCATATAGGCCAGCATATCAATTGGCAGTGTTCGTACCCCTGGGCCGGAAAGAAACAATGAAACGGGTACCTGATTAAAGCTGGTGACGAATCCCAAAATGAAAGCCGCTAGGACTCCTCCGCGAATATTGGGCAGTACTACTTTGATAAAAGCTCCCAATCGTGTGCAGCCTAGCAATATTGCAGCTTCCTCCATGTCGCTTCGCAAATTCTCCAAACTAGCTGCTACGACTCGTACTGCATAAGGAATTACCAGCGCAGTGTGAGCCATAAAGAGTGCCAGTGAGACTGTGAAATCAAGCGGAATCACCAGGTAACGCAACAGTCCAAGCCCAACAATAATTCCAGGAACAATGATTGGGGCTGCGACGATCGTCTTAACAGTCTCCGCCAAAGGCAGACGATAGCGACTGAGTGCATAGGCTGCCGGAACTCCCAGCACCAAGGCGGTCAGTGTTCCAAACACAGCAAGGAACATGGAGAGAGCAAAACTCTCACGAAAACTCTCGACTTTGAAGACTGCCAAGTACCATTTGAGCGATAGCCCTTCCGGTGGAAAAGCCAAATTTTCTCCAGCCGATAGACCTGCTGTGATGATGATAAAAAATGGCCCGATCAGGAAAGTGAGGGTCAGTCCAATAACCAAAAACGATGTCCACTTCCCCATCAGGATCTTCCGCCAAGAGTACTGTTCCAGATATCTTTCCCAAGTGCGAAGACATCAGGTGAAAATTTTGATCTCATACTTTCAAAAACAAGAGTCAACAGGGTCATTTTCTGCCCAACTAGGATAGTCATGCAGTTGATTTCATGGACTACGTTCTAGCGGTCGCAATCCGTTTGAAGAGAAGATTGGAGCCAAAACTCATTGTGATCAAGATTGTCGCAATGATTCCTGCGGACACAAAGTCATTGGCTACATTGACTCTTTGATAAAGCAATGTCTCCAGCATCAAGACCTTCGCTCCTCCAAGGATCGCAGGGGTGATGTAAGCTGTGAGAGATCCCGTAAAAACCAGTGTTCCTCCGATGACCAGCCCTTCCTTGGTCAGTGGAAGGATGACCTTCAGAAAGACNTGCAGCCAGTTGGCTCCCAAAACTCGGGCAGATGCAACTGCATCATTTGGTAAGTTTTCCATCGCTGAGATCAGGGAAATAATCATCAGCGGCATAAAGAGCTGAAGTAATCCTAAAAAGACGGCTGTCTCAGTAAATAACAACCGAATCGGTGTGTCACTGAGCCCCAACCCGACGATGGCATCGTTAACAATTCCCGTACGTCCCAAAATGACGATCCAGGCATAGGTTCGTGCGACAGGAGAGATCATCAGGGGCAAGACCACTAGCCCAAAGATTCGTCCACGATGTTTGGGTGGAAGATGGAAGATGGAGAATGCTGTTGCATATCCGATAATGGCACTGAGCCCCGCAACGAGGAAGCCAAGTTTTAGGGTTCGGAAAAAGACGGTCTGATTTAGAGGCTTGCTGATAAAGTCCGCATAGCCTTGCAGAGACCAAGCATCATCAACCTTGAAGCCTTCTGAAAGGAGGACGAGGACAGGCAACAAGAAAAGTGTTGCCGTGAAAAGGATTGCAGGGAGGGCAAGCATCAAGCCCTCTATACGATTTTGAAACACGGTGGGAGTTTTGAGAGGGAGGATCTCGGAGTCATTACTCCGAGATCTCATTTAGATCTGATCAACTAGCTACTTGATGACCTTGGTGTTCCAACGCTCAACCCAGCCTTCACGATTGTCAATAATATCTGCGGGGCTGATGATGTTGAGAGAATCGATTAGCTCAGCACCATAAGTCAGACCCTCAGCAACTTCATCTGACACCTTGACTTTCTTGTTTGCAGGGCTGTCAATTTTCGCATTGGCGATTCGGGTTTGGGACTCATCCGAGAGCCAGTAATCCATGAATTGATAAGCCAGATCTTCATTGCCATTACCTTTGGTCATGATCATCACATTCATTCCCCCAGTTTGGCCCTCTTTTGGGTTGGCCCAAACGAAAGGTAGTGGGCTATTAGAAAATCTACTCCAAGCAAAGCGTCCTAATGGGGCCGCAATGACTTCTTCCTGGTTCATCAACTGCGCAAGTTGAGAAGAACGGACATAAAAGGTGACGATGTCATCAGCTTTGGCACCAATGTTNTCGATGGTTTCTTCAAAGCCATAGCCTTGGTGGCCAAGCGCCTTTGACAGCATGAAAAGAGTGAGAGGTCCCTGAGTGCCTGTGATATTTGGAAGAGCGACTCTGCCAGCAAGCTCAGGGGATAAGAGATCCTTCCAACTGTCGATTTGAACCAAGTCGGAGCGATAGACAATGGAACTGGCGTAGAAGGTGTAGCCGACTGCCCAATTCTCGCCAAGAGGATTCTTGGCCGCCTCATACAGATCATTGTAGCTGGAGAGCTTGGAGACATCCAGATTCTGGAGCAGTCCTTTACGGGCTAAGGCCAAGGCATCGTGGGATGAAATCACAGCCATATCAATTACNGGCTTGGCCGCATTGGCTTCAATTTTGGCCATCCGCTCTACGCTGTTGCCAGTTTCGATCACAAGTTCGCAGTCACAAATCGCTTCGAAAGGATCATAGAGCGCCTCTTTGTAAGCATCTTGAGCAAAAGAATAGACGGAGATGGTCAATTTCTTTTCTGCTGCGACCGCTGTATGGACAGTGAGAATCGCGCCAATTACTGCGAAAATGAGATATTTCATTCAGATCTCCTTGAGATGTTGCCTGGACTGAAAATCGCCCTTAGAGAATAGTACAAGAGGCTCCATCGCCCCCACTAATCACAAGATTCGGTATTTCACACCGGTATTTCCTCCAATTTTGGAGAATTTGGAGGTGAAGTACACAAGAAAATCAGCATTGGTCAAGGGAATTTTTGAGAAGATGTGTAGTGAATGGAGATTTAGTTTGTTTTGCCAAGTAAATGGATCTGAGCTTTCAGCAATATGCTGATTGAGTACTTTTCAATGACTATTTTGATGGCTTCAGTCGAAAACAAGGTTTAAGACACCCGATGAGAAATCACACTAAATCAATCTTCTTCAAGAAATTCAGGTTCCTTTTAGCAGAAGTGAAAGCTTGATCCGTTGTTGCTCTTGGCATGTCCTGTTCGATCACCGCAATGCCTCCGAAGTTGATATTTTCAAGAACAGTCTTCAGTTCTCGAAAATCAATAATTCCATCTTCCAAGTCACACATCACATCCAGATCAAATGCCTGGTCTGAATCCAGGTTCTCCTCAAGAACTCGTCTTTTGATTTTCCCATCTACATTCTTTAAGTGCAGGTAAGCAATTCGCTCAGGGAACTTAAGCAAAAAATCCAGTGCCGAGCGGTCGCCTGCTTCGGGACTTCCATTGGAATATGCGTGATGACCGGTATCAAAACATAGATCGATTCCGGTTGCTTCCATCAAATTTTGGATCTCATTTTCATATTCGTAGAGAGATTTGATATGCGGATGAAAAACGGTTTTGATGCCGTGTTCTTGGAAGGTGAATGTGGCCATCTCGCGAATAATCTGAAAATATTTGTTTGATTGTGAGGGAGTCAAATCCGATTTTTTTTCACCGAATCTCCCAACATTCGATTCATCCATTGCCACAAGATATTTAGCATTCATCTGAACCAGCAGCGTACACAACGAATTTAACTCTTCCCGAATACTATCTAAATTATTGATTAGATCGAAGGCATAGCAGGCAGTTCCNGCACAAACTGATAAGGACCTCTTCTCAAGTTCAGTTGATAACTCTTGATAGTTTGCTGGCAGATAGCCAATGGGGCCTAGTTCCAGAGCCTGATATCCAGCGGAAGCAGCCTGATCCAAAAAAGTGTGCCAAGGAGTGCCCGATGGAGTTCCATCAGGATACCAGACTCCCCAAGAACAAGGGGCGGTAGCTATAGTTACTTTCATACTGATTTCGATTTCTTTAAGGTTTCGATAATTTTCTGGAACAGTTTCAGGTCTTCAAGCGAGTCCTGTAAACTTGTTTTCGGTTTACGACTGGTGNTAATACAGTCGTAAAACTCACAGATTTCATTGACGAAAGGATCCTTGTAATCAGGACCGTAGATGGTGGTCTGAGCGTTCCCCTCAGTATACTCTGAAAGTTCTAACGTAGAAGATTGATAGCGAACATAAGGAGTCTCGTAATTTATTTTAAGCCGTCGATCTCTCTGATAGATCTCGATGGTTGCGTCAAATTGAACGATTTCCTGATTGTTCACTAACTCATAGGTTGCAAGAAATCCATCGTACTCTAGGACGATGATCAGTAGCTCTCCTTGATGAGATGCCACTGTTGCNTTTACACTAATTGGCGATCCGAATAACTCACGGACAGCAGAAAAACTGTGACAACCAAGGCCGGTTAACATTTGATAAGCGGTTCTGTGTTCTGCTGTTGTCTCTGGGCCGAGAGCGCTATCGAGTTGTTGGTTGCGCTTCTTTTTTGATTCTTCGATTAAAACCGAGGGGATATCAACAGGTGAAAAGATCGGTCTTGTTTGTCTCATGAAAAATGGGCCTTCACAAATAATGTCTCGGAATCTGAGATATTCTGTTTTCTTGGGGCTCACTCGCATCAGTTCCCTAGCCTTGAGGAACGATCCAGCGTAACGACGCATGTAGCCAACCATTGTAATTTGATTTGGAAAACTCTCTTCTAATTCAATCAGTTCTTTTAGTTGCTGGATGTTCAGTGTAGCTGGTTTCTCAACGAAGATATGTTTGCCATGTTTGATGGCCTTCTGCACAAATTCAAAGTGATGTTGATCTGGAGACAGCACAAATACAGCATCAATCTCAGGATCGTCGATGATCTCAGATGGATTAAAATAACTGTCTGAAATATTATACTTTTTTACAATAAGATCATTTAAAGAGGGTGAGATGTCCGCAACAGCTTTGATCCGATACTTGTCGTTTAGATCCGAAAGTATAGGCAAGTGAACAAGCTGTGCAACTTCGCCTAAACCAATAATACCCACGTTTATTTTCATTTCAGCGCTCATAATTGTAAGAAAAATTTTTCGCAACAATTGGATTGTTTTTGGACCCTAACTATATCCTAAACAGGATTCAAAGATTAATTTTTCTAATTGCTCAAGGGAATAGGTTAGAAAACGATTAATCTTTAAACATTCCCTTGACCATTTCCTATTTCACTTTAGTTAAANGNAAGATTTTCAGAGACCACAGTCAGCTAGTGAAGAAAATTATCAATTTGAGTAGGTAAATTAAGAATTTCTAAAACAGAAATCCAGTCATTGGATCAAGATGTTTTTTATTTATTAGGGATTTTATCACATCAAATTTACCTCAATTTTCTAAATCAACCATTTGTTTCAGGAGGCCAAATGTAAAAAGTTCTATCTGCTCACCAAGAATCAGTCCTATTTTGAAATTAAACAGTAGAGGAAGTCATGAAAAAAAGTCTCTTTAACAGGTTTTTCAGATTCTCCACTCTAACGGGTGTACTCACATTCACAGCTCTATCAAATTCTGCTCAAGCACAAAGTTGCCCCAGCTACAATGAATCACCGATGCTGGCAAGTGCGGTAGCATCTGGCGTACTCCCAGTGGTTGGAGACCGGATTCCCGAAGAGCCACTAGTTGTGGAGGTCGCAGAGCAAATTGGTGTTTATGGTGGAACAATGGTTGATACCACGGGGGGGAACCGGTTAGCTGAATTCCGTCACTTTGGATATGAACCTCTTGTGCGCTGGTCAGTTGATGGAAGCGAAATTATACCTAATGTCGCCAAGAGTTGGCAGGTTTCNGATGACGCGACAACTTATACCTTCCAACTGCGAAAGGGAATGAGATGGTCTGACGGTGAGGAATTTACGGCTGATGATATTGTGTTTTGGTGGACGTTCGTTGAGTCCAACAAGGATATACAATCCAAGCCACGTGGCTACATGGTTGTCAAGGGAGAGCAAGCAACTGTAACGGCAGTGGACAAACATACTGTTCAATTTTCGTGGTCTAATCCAAATGGTTTATTATTGGAAAACCTGGCCTCTCCCTACGGTGTACGTGTTGTACAATTTGCTGAGCACTACCATCGTCAATTCATAAAGGGCTTGAACCCAGATGGGGTCGCAAAACTCATGGCTGCAGATGGTTCTACAGACTACACACAGTGGTGGAATGCTACTGTTGGTAGCTATGGCAAGCAGTCAGAATACAACAATCCGGCTCGCCCTTCTGTGCATGGATGGATTCCCAAAGAACCCTTCCTCGGAAAAGAGCAATTCAAGTTCGAAAGAAATCCTTACTATTTTAAGGTGGATAAAGCCTGTAACCAACTGCCATACATTGATTCTCGTCAATGGGTCCTTGCTGCGGATACTGAAATCCAGTTAGCAAAGTCGCTGACTGGTGAGGTTGATATTAGCCGAGTCAATATCTCCACGCCTGCGAATCGAAGTGTCTTCTTTGAAAACATGGAGCAGGGAGACTATCGTTTTGTTGCCGCAGACTCAGCCGATATGAACGTGGCTAATTTTCAGTTCCCTGAAAATCATCCTGATACCTTCAGGGCTTCTGTTTACCGGAATAAGAACTTCCGCATCGGGCTTTCTCACGCAATTGACCGAGAAGAGTTGATTGATGTTGTCTTTCTAGGCCAGGGTGAACCATATCAGGTAGCTCCACGTCCCAGGTCTCCCTTTTATTCAGAAAAGATGGCCAAACAGTACACTGAATATGATCCTGAACTCGCCTCAGTTCATTTGGATAAAATACTCAGCAAGAAAGACAGTGACGGATTTCGGTTGCGCCCCAACGGGGACCGGTTTGTTGTTGTCATTGCCGTCAACAAAGATTTTAAGTCAGACTGGGTTGACATGATGGANTTAATCAAAGGGTATTGGGAGGCTGTCGGAGTTGAAACTGTGATTGAGGTTCTCTCTGATGCAACATCCACCAGTCGGCGTGGAGCAGTTGATAATGANATAGGCCTTTGGTTATCAGAAAATGGAGCGGGTCGGTTACCTCTCTTAGCACCTAATGATCTGCTTGGAGCAGACAATGACCTTGATTGGAAGAAATATCATGAAACCAAAGGGAAAGAGGGAGTAGAGCCCCCCGCGAATGTAAAGCNAATGCTGAAGCTGATTGATCAGATTCCGCTGGTCGCTGGTGCGAAGCAAGATGCGGTGATGGGTGAATTTTTGGAACTGGTGACAGAAAACTTTCCTCGCATTGGAATTGCTCTGCCAGCAGGAAACTATCGGGCTGTCAGCAATCGCCTCCGCAATGTACCAGAGCCCCTGATGGAGGGTTGGATGTACCCTGGAATTTCTCCTGCTAACTTCTCAACCTTTTACATAACTAAGGATAAGCAGTAGATCACTGGGGGTGAAGATTGAGATTGCTTCGAGATCTTCGCCCCGCCTTGACATCCTATTCAGATGCTTAGATTCCTCGTCCGAAGACTCTCTCTGATGATGATTACGGTCTTCGTCATCACTATGGTTTCCTTTTTCATTATCATTCTACCACCTGGCGATTTCGTGGATAGGATCGTATTGGAGGCCAATCAGTATGGGGAGGTTTTTGAGGAGCATGAGATTGCTGATCTGCGCCGAATGTATGGACTTGATCAGGACGCACTAGAACAATATCTGATTTGGATGGGGAATATTCTCTTTCGTGGAGATTTCGGATACTCCTTTGGGTGGGACGTTCCAGTTTCTGAATTGATTTCTCAACGCCTTGGACTGACGACGACTCTCTCCGTCGTTACCCTGATGTTCATCTGGGTCGTAGCGATCCCAATCGGCATCTATTCTGCGGTTCGTAAGTATTCTCTTGGAGATTATGCGGCCACTTTTGTAGGTTTTGTGGGGCTTGCCGTACCAAATTTTCTCCTAGCACTCNTTCTCCTCTACATTTCATTCCGTTACTTTGGCCAAAGTGTAGGAGGGCTATTCTCTCCAGAGTATATCAATGCTCCCTGGTCATTCGATAAGTTTCTCGATTTACTATCTCACCTCTGGATACCGACAATTGTTCTAGGGACTGCTGGGACTGCAGAAGTTATCCGAAAAATTCGAGCTAACCTCCTTGATGAATTACATCGTCCGTACGTGCTGACAGCCCGAGCGAAAGGACTCACTGAATTAAATCTGGTAATTAAATATCCCATGAGACATTCGCTGAATCCATTTGTTTCCGATTTGAATGACCTATTTGTAAAAATTATCTCAGGTGAAACAATTGTTGCTGTCGTACTGGGGCTGCAAACAACAGGGCCCCTTCTTTTGCAAGCTCTTAAAGAAGAGGATTTGTACCTCGCATCTTCCTTGATCATGTTCCTGAGCTTTCTTGCTGTGTTGGGAACTCTATTTTCAGATCTCTGCCTGATGTTATTGGATCCGCGCATCAGACGCCAAGCTAGGGAAGGAGAGATGATGTGAGTTTAGCTGCAGAAAACGCTAGCTACGGAACATTGATCTGGCGAAGATTCCGGCGACATCGTTTGGGCTTTATGGGGTTCTTATTTACNATTTTCATATATCTTGTTGCTGCATTCACTGAATTCCTGGCGCCTCACTCACAATCCACCTACAAAGCTCGTGATGTCTACGCTCCACCGCAATCGATTCGTTTCTTGGTCAAGGATCGTTCTGGCCAGGAAACTTTGCAGCTTCACGTCCTAGGATATCGCTCAAAAATCGATTATGACTCCGGGAAGCGAACTTTCGTAGAAGATCCACGAAAAATTATTCCACTGGGTTTCTGGGTGAGGGGTGATAAATACGAANTTTGGGGCTTGGTTGAGTTTNATCGACACCTCTTCGGTCCGATTAAAAAAAGCGATCGTGTTTATTTTTTTGGTGCTGACAGGCTGGGTCGGGATGTTCTCAGTAGGACGATCCATGCCACTCGTGTTTCCATGACCCTTGGGTTGGTGGGTGTCGCACTGAGTTTGATTTTGGGAATCATGATTGGAGGCATTTCAGGCTTTTTTGGTGGTTTCATCGACCTTGGTATTCAGCGAATGATTGAAATTTTGCAGTCCATTCCTTCGATCCCATTGTGGATTGGTTTAGCCGCTGCGATCCCACCGACAGCTCCACCTATTCAGACTTATTTCCTAATCACAATCATTCTTTCGATCATTGGATGGACCGGACTCGCTCGCGTTGTTCGTGGGCGTTTTATGGCTCTCAAAGATGAAGATTTTATCAAGGCTGCAAGGCTGGATGGCAATCGGCCGCTGCGCATTATTTTCAAATACATGCTTCCTAATTTTCTCTCTCACATAATTGCAGTGGTAACTCTTGCGATTCCAGGAATGATCATCGCTGAAACGTCTTTAAGCTTTCTGGGGATTGGCCTTCGGCAACCAGTTGTTAGTTGGGGAGTGTTGTTGCAGGAAGCGCAGAATCTCAAATCGATTTCGACAGCCCCATGGTTATTTCTTCCTGGCTTTGCTGTTGTTCTAGCAGTCCTGTCTTTGAACTTTCTTGGAGATGGTCTTCGAGATGCTGGGGATCCTTATGAGACCTGATCTCTTGATTTCTGTCCAAGGGCTTTCTGTCTCTTTCTGGGAAGAGAAGCGTCGCCTTCAGGCGCTTAAAGATGTTTCCTTTGATATTCCAAAAAGCAAAACGGTTTGTCTTGTAGGGGAATCTGGTTGTGGAAAGTCGGTAACTGCGCGAACGCTCTTGGGGATCACAGGTGCCAATTCAACGATTGACCAGGGGACGATCCTCTACTCTGATCCATTAGGAACACTCGTAGATATCGTGGGTTTGAAACCTGATTCGAAAGTCTTACGAAGGTTGCGAGGGAATGATGCAACGATGATTTTTCAGGAGCCGATGACGGCGCTGTCATCATTCTACACGATCGGAAATCAAATCGTTGAAGCTTTAAGACAACACAAAAGGGTCACCAAAAACCAGGCAAGAGCCAAGGCGATTGAAGTTCTGGAAGCAGTTGGAATGCCTGATCCACAGACTCAGATGGAATCTTATACTTTTGAGCTTTCAGGTGGTCAGAGGCAAAGAGCTATGATTGCCATGGCGCTGATGACAAATCCTCGCCTGCTGATTGCCGATGAACCCACGACAGCCCTAGATGTGACCACACAAGTAGTTATCTTGGATTTGATGCGTACGATCCAGAAGAAATTTGAGATGTCCATCTTGTTCATCACTCACGATCTGGGGGTTGTGTCAGAGATTGCTGATGAAGTTGTGGTTATGTACTTGGGAGAGGTGGTTGAATCAGGACCAGTTGAGCAAATTTTTTCCAACCCCCGTCATCCCTATACAAGAGCACTTATTTCTGCTGCACCACATTATGCTGGCAATCAGGAAACGAGGCTGCCCGTCATTCCAGGGATTGTTCCTTCACTGTTTGAGAGGCCCGCAGGTTGTGCTTTTTCAACGCGCTGTACACACACCAAGTCAGAATTATGCAATATAGATCGGCCTCCAATCAATCTTGGTAGTACAAATGTTCGGTGTTTTCTGGAGACAGCAGGAGTTCCTGAAAAGTTCGAAAAAAAGGGAGTAACCACAAACAGTGACAAAGTGAAGAAAATCGAATCACTCGCAAACTTCGCTTTGCGGGTGGAATCAGTGTCTAAAAAATTTGTTAAAAGAACGGGCTTAATCCGCAGAAAAGAGAAAACGATTCGCGCTGTCTCTAGGGTAAATCTGGAAATTAAAGAAGGGGAAACACTTGGTCTTGTGGGTGAGTCAGGCTGTGGCAAAACGACGCTTGGTCAAACCATTGCTGGTTTGACAGATCCCTCTGATGGCAAGATTCTTTTAGCTATCGAAGGAAAAATAAGTGAGATTTCAAATTTGTCCGACAAGGAGCGGCGGAATGCTTGGCAGCATATCCGCTTTGTTTTTCAGGATCCATTTGCTTCACTCAATCCCAGGATGACTGTTTTTGAGATTGTGTCTGAATCTTTGAGAAACGGACCCTCACGAATTGAGGATCGACGACTCCAGCAGGAAAGAGTGTATGAAGTCCTAGAAAGAGTTGGGCTAGATCCTGCCCAGAGTGATCGCTATCCTCACGCCTTTTCAGGTGGGCAGCGTCAGCGTATTGGGATTGCCCGTGCTCTTGCTCCCAAACCGAAGATTGTGATCGCGGATGAACCTGTATCTGCCCTGGATGTGTCGGTACAGGCTCAAATACTGAATCTTTTTCAGGATTTACAGAGAGACCTTGGTCTGACCTATCTTTTCGTTTCGCATGACCTGAATGTCGTCTCTAACATTTCTGATCGTGTCGCAGTTATGTACGCAGGACGCATTGTAGAAATCGCACCAACTGATCAGATCTACATTTCCCCACGTCATCCATACACTGCAGCACTTCTTTCAGCCGTTCTTACGCCAGAATACACACCCAATAAATCTCGTAGAGAGCCTTTGCAGGGGCATCCTCCAAACCTAGCTAATTTGCCACCAGGCTGTTCTTTTGCTCCAAGATGTTCTTTCGCGAGTTCAAATTGTCAGCAGATTCTACCTAGACTGGAGTGTGATGATGGAGGGAGATTGGTGGCCTGCCATCGTAAGAATGAACTAACACTCTCAGGTATTACAAGGGTTAGCTGAAACGCGGTAGCATATGATGGGCGAGGTAAGAAGCCCTTAAAAGACCAAATATACAAACACAGATAGGCACATCTTCATGAAACAAGAAATTTACGGACATCTTTCATTGGATAGCATGGCCACCCATGTTCCGCACAAATTTAAGGTGCCTGATGGAACCAAAACACTGCGGCTTGAATTTGCTCATACACCAGAACATCCAGGAGTTGGTAATATACCACACCAACTCAGTATTTCAGTTTATGGCCCAAGTGGGGCACGGGGAACAAGGCACAACAACGTTGATCAAAAACCAATCATCTCCACAAACTGGGCCTCACCGGGGTATCTGAGTGGCCCAATTGAGCCAGGAGAATGGATTGTTGAGTTGGATGTCCACCGCATCCTGCCACCTGGCAGCGTAGATTATCAAATTAATGTGTTCTGTGAGAACGAAGTCACAGATTCTAAAGCACCAAAGCCTGCTCCAATGAGGCCCAATTGCGTGAGGCGGCGTGGTCCTGGCTGGTATACTGGTGATTTACATGGGCATACCTATCATTCAGACGGAGATTTCAGTCCAGCAGAATTCCTAGAGGAGGCATGGAAGAGAGGGTATGATTTTGTTGCCTTAACGGACCACAATACGCAGTCAGCAGTTCCAGAAATCACGAGTCTGGCTGGAGATGCGATGACCATTCTAAGTGGAGTGGAACTGACAACCTTCAATGGCCATGCTGTTGTTCTTGGTGTCAGCGAATGGACAGAATGGCGAGTCAAAGATGGAAGCTCAATGAGCGCTCTGGCTTCAGATCTTCAAAATAGAGGAGCGCTTTACATCATTGCTCACCCCAAGAGTGAGGGTCACCCGATCTGTACTGGTTGTCGTTGGGCTTTTTCGGATATGATGCCCGGCCCAGCAAGGCATGTGGAAGTTTGGAACAGAGGCTGGGCTGGCTCTCATAATGAACCTGGACTACGCCAATTCTACAAATGGCTTGATGAGGGATTCAGAATGGTTGCTTCTGGTGGAACAGACACTCACCGTCCTATGCGACCAGAAGTCCGTATTGGAGCAAATAGAGTTTATGCCTACGATAATACCCAGGATGAAATTCTTGCTGGCCTCAGAAGAGGACATTGTTTTGTAACCAGTGGTCCAGAAATCAGTTTCACTGCTGAAACGGAAGATTCAAAAGCTATTATGGGAGATTTAGTGAAGCCAGGTCAGCTAAAATTGAAGATGGGTTGGTCTTTAGCGCTTAACGGATTTGAACCCTCTGAGTTGGAGGCTGTCCTGATTAAAAATAACGAGACTTTGGGCCGTTGGTCCTGTGGTGATCATGAAGATTCTGAGTTCACAATCGTCTCTGAGGAAGCAGATTGGTTTAACCTCGAATTGAGAGATCGAAGAGGTGAACTCCATGCTCTCTCAAATCCCATATTTGTTGGTCAAAAGGTTGGTACTTGGCGATAAATTACTAGAATCGCTGATCTATACCATTACCTAGTTTGATTTAACTCTTGAGGAAGAAAACATTGGAAGATTTTATTCTGTCATCAGGTCCGCAAATTGAGTTTGAAGTGCACGTTGATCGTAGCATCAAGGAAAGGTCTCCGTTCTTTGAGATTCCCGTGCATGTGCCAAAGGGGGTCACCCGGATCGATGTCAGCTTCCAATACGATAAGTCTGACGATTGTCTGATTGATATTGGTATCTTGGATAGCACAGCCACAGACTTCCCGACTCGAAGAGGATTTCGTGGGTGGAGTGGTGGGGCGCGTGATCATTTCTTCATAGCCCGAGATAGCGCGACTCCTGGATACTATGCGGGTGAAATCCCAGAAGGCAAATGGAAGATACTTCTGGGGCTCTACATACTCCCTGCTGAAGGAGCAAGCATCAAACTAGGGATGAAAGCAGATGATTCTGCTCGACAGCTATTCATTGCTCCTGAAGCGGTTCTAGTGCGGAGAGACGGCGCAGGCTGGTTCCGTGGGGATCTGCACTGCCATACTTATCACAGCGATGCCAAGGGAGCCCCTGAGGTACTTGCAGAAAATGCTAGATCGGTTGGGCTCGATTTTCTTGCTGTTACAGATCATAACACAACAACACAGTGGCAGTATTTCAGCCAGCAGAGTACGGCAGACCTAGTCTTTATCCCTGGTATGGAACTGACCACCTACCGGGGGCATGCCAACATCTTTGGTCTTTCTGAGTGGATAGATTTTCGGATAGGTGGAAGCGAAGACTTGCCCACTTTGCTTGAGGAAGTGAAACGCCAAAACGCTATCTTTTCAGTAAACCATGACAAGGAACCTCTGGTTTGGGACTATGAATATCCCCAAATGGATTGTATGGAGGTCTACCACGGACACTGGCTTACAAGTAACAATGGTATCTTGCAAACGTATGATCGACTTCTCTCGGAAGGTCGTCAAATTTCTCTGATCGGTGGTAGCGATCTGCATCAGCCTGAAGGATTGAGATCTTCAGGACCCTTTGGTCTAGGCAAGCCCACGACGGTCATTTGGGCTCCCTATCTAGATGCTGGTTCTGTTGTGAGCGCTCTGAAAAATGGATTTGGGTATGTCACAGAATCTCTAACGGGCCCCCATCTGGCCTTCACTGTAAATGATCAACCCATGGGAAGCTGCTTTAAACGAACGGAGTTGGACTCCAATGAGATCAATGTGAATTTTGAAGTAAGAGGTGCTGAAGGCGATAAACTGCGTTTTGTGACAGAGGATGGTTGCATTCAGTCATACAGTATTCCCTCAGAAGATTGGCAGGAGAGAATGACAATTTCAGTCCCGGGTAAATTTCTACGTGCAGAAATCGAAGCTGAAAATAGCCGTAAACGACTCATCAATGAACTGGTGGATTGGTACAAAGATCGTCCTATTTACAACCGATCTCAACAACCCCTGGAAGATGCTCCGAGAATCCTTAGAACGCTGAGCAACCCAGTTTTTTTCAGGGATTTTTAACCGAAGTTTAAAATCAAATTGCTGTCTTTGGTATTAATGAAATTCAAATGAAACAAATCCTGGATTAAAAAATCCAAGAAAAAAACTGGTCAGATTCATGAAATTGAAAAGGACTTTTACTGAAGAAATCAACATCCAATTTTTGCTGGATCTTCTAGAGAACTATTCATCAGAGAAAAATTGGCCTCTCGTGATATTTCTGCATGGATACGGAGAGTGAGTAGAGAACCTTGAGTTCGTTGAAAAAGCATGGCCCACCTCGATTAGTTGAAGAAGGTCAGCAATCTCATTTTATTCTGGCCAGCCAGTGTCCACCTGATTTCCATTGGAAGATTAGTTTCATAATATGTCTTGTCGAGGAGCTTGAGGAAAACTACTCAATTGATCCGAATAGAGCCTACTTAACAGGGCTGAGTATGGGCGGATATGAGACATGGTAGGCGTCGCTGGAATATCCTGAGAAGTTCGCTGCGATTGTACCCATCTGTGGAGAAGGATCGCACAAAGATTTGCCCTTTATGGAACGTTTGAGAAATCTTCTGATTTGGGCCTTTCATGACAGTGGGGATGAGGTAGTTCTTTATCAGGAATCAGTTCGGATGGTGGCAAAAGTGAACGCTATAGGCGAGGATGCGTAACTGACGACTTTTCACGAAAATTCCCACGATTCATAGACAGCTGCTAATGTCAATCAAGAAGTCTACGACGGGATGTTGGGTAAGGTGCGAAACCACTAGGCTACTCGTTATCCGTAGTACCAAACATTCGGAACGGTTCCGAAATGACGGACAGTATGGATGGGCTGTGCTGGGATAAAAATTTCTTCTCCAATTACTGGTCTGTGAATTTGCCCCGCTACCTCAATTACTATCTGCCCCTCTGCCAAAATCACTAATTCGTCGGTTGAATGTGAAAAGTCTAGCCAGACTCTTCCCGGTGGATCTCTAAAGATCCCGAAGCTAAAGCACTTGGATTTCCATTGCTGACGTATTTTCGTTACGTCCATTTGAAATACTTCTTTGAGTGTTAGATAATTTGAAGTGACCTACACACAGCAAGTAGCTCGTGACCTTGAAAAGAGATTCCAGCCAGATTTGTATCCATTTTGACTTGGAAAGATGAGCAAAAAAACTCTGAGATTCTGTTCCCAGTGATCTCAGAGTTTTCATCTGAAGCCAACGAGACTATCTTTGCCACGAAGTATTATAATTCTCTAGGTCAAAACACTATTGAGGAAGAATCACTGTATGACATCTGTGAAATCTGCTGATGGCACAACTCTCCAAAAAATTACTCTTACCAATGGTACTGCAAGAGCTCAATTGATTAGTTATGGAGCTTCCTTGACAGATTTCCGACTGGACGGGATTCCATATTCCTTGGTCTTGGGTAGTACTGATCCGGAGAACTATTTCGGGAAAATGCGATATTTTGGGGCTATTGTTGGACCCATTGCGAATAGAATTGCCCAAGGCAAGGCTCTCCTTGATGGTCAAAGTTTGCAGCTGGCAGTCAATGAAAACGGGAATGCTTTACATGGGGGACTGGAGGGAATCTCCCAGAAAAATTGGCAAGTTGAGGTATTGAAATCGGATCAGGTCACCTTTTCTTTAGAAACCTCGGATGGAGAAAGTGGTTTGCCTGGACCGCTTGAAATCAAAGTGAGCTATTCGATCCAGAACGACGATGCCCTCAAAATTGAGGTTTCTGCAAAGAGTGAAAAACCAACTTTCTGTAACCCTGCTTTTCATGGCTATTGGTGTCTGAATGACAAGGGCTTATCAGGTCACAAGCTGATGATCCATGCGGATCACTTCCTGCCAACAAATGAAGCCCTGATTCCAACAGGAGAAATTCAGCCTGTAGACAGAACTCCCTATGATCTGAGGCAGCCAAGCGCTTTACCTGCCGAAATCAGCCTGGATACCAACTTCTGTTTGAATAGGAATGGACTGCGTGAGGTAGCCAGATTAGAAACAGACGAGCTTGCAATGATTGTCGAAACAGACGCGCCAGGATTGCAAGTGTATGACGCAGCTCGTTTAGATACTTCCCCTGTTCTTGGCCATTCGGGGAAGCCTTATGGTAGGCATGCAGGCATTGCTATGGAACCACAACTTTGGCCAGATGCCCCAAATCAGCCAAACTTTCCATCCATCACTTTACGTCCGGGGGAGCGTTTTAGTCAGATATCTTTTTTCCGCTTCCAGCGCAAATAACCCTAAAGATTGCAAGATCAAGCCGTAACTCCTGGAATTTTCGCAAAGCGAAGGTCCGTCACCTCTTCCACACGAACAGGGAGTCCTTCCTTTGCAGAGCAAATTGCAGCCATTGTGGTTTGCACATCTCGCTTCCCGTCTTCTCCTGTGTACATTGGTTTGTGACCACTGATGAGCGCTCCAATGAACTCGTTGATCTGGTTTTGATGCGCTTTGCTATAATAAGAAACCTCAGAATGCCAAATATCGTCACCACCCTCATCAAACCGAAAAGTTCGGGTTTCTTTATCCTTGCGGTGAAGAACCAGATGTGTGCTCTCCCCCATCCATTGCAGTCCTCGGCCTCCTTCACCCAGCACTTCGATCATTCCCTGGTCACCGATCAGGCTCAAACTGAAGCCATACATCGGGTCGAACTTCCCATTGAGTGTTTCAGCTCGCATCCAGACCCCTTGACAGGCAGGATCGTCGTAGGTCCAGGTGATGATTGGGATGTCTCCTGAGTCCTCTGGACGGTAAACGTGCGTTTTGCCTTCATCGACTTGGTAAGCAGCCTTCATCCAGCTGATATCAGATTTCATCGCATAGACTTCCTTGATTCTTGAACCCATTAGAAATTCAGCTGTGGCAAAGAAATGAACACAATGATCAAACATCCAAGGGAAGCCCGCACCCCCAGCCTTTTTGGAGTCCATCCGCCATCCACGATGATCATCAGTCACTGGACGGCCGGTCTCCAGTGCTCCTGGACGTTCGACCCACGATCCAAATCGTTGACGTATCTGCTGAGGCTTACCGATTTCACCAGCTTCAATTAATGTTCGGGCCTGTTTGAGCGATGTCATGAAGATGTAGGACTCTCCGACCATCAGTGTCACACCTTTGGAGCGAGCGGCCTCACAAGCCTTCTGACCTTCAGTCAACGTCAAACAGAATGGCTTTTCACAGAGAATATTTTTTCCTGCCATGGCCGCCGCCAGAGCCATTGGAGAATGCAAAATCGTGGGAGTGGTGATGTCTACCGTGTTGATCTCAGTATCCTGCAGCATCTGCTCATAAGAGGTGTAGGTTTGGGGAATACCATACTTAGTCGCAATCTCTTTTAAACAAGCAGCGTCAAGATCACAGATAGCCATGACCTCTGCATTGGGATGGGCTGAATAAGCCTTGAGATGACTCTCACAGACCATACCCAGGCCGACAAGCCCTACATTAACTTTTTCAACTTTCATACTTTGACCATGATTCCAGATGTCATAACAGGAACATGGGGGCAATTGCCTCCATGGATCCCATCTTATACTATTGGTTTTTCGATTAATCGACACGTTCTGACAAAAGGATACTCAAATGTCTGAAATTTCAAAGGGGCTTGCCAACGGGTTGACCAATTATGGAGATCCAGAGTTTGCTAAATATTTGCGACGCTCGTTTGCGAAATCCATGGGCTACACCAATGAATCCCTGGATAAGCCGATTGTTGGCATTTGTTACACAGAGAGTAGTTTCAACAACTGCCACCGGCATTTCCCCGAGATGCTCGAAGCAGTAAAACGAGGGGTACTGGCCACAGGTGCTCTTCCAATGCCTTTCCCAATGATCTCCTTGGGGGAGGTGTTCTTAAGCCCAACCTCGATGGTCTACCGTAATCTGATGGCCATGGCTGTAGAGGAGATGATCCGGGCCCAACCAATGGATGCTGTTGTCTTGATGGGAGGTTGTGACAAGACAGTACCAGCTTTGTTGATGGGAGCAGTCTCAGCTGGGAAACCCGCCATGATGTTGGTAGCTGGGCCAATGATGACAGGTCGCTACAAGGGAGAGCGTCTGGGTGCCTGTACGGATTGCCGTCGTTTCTGGGCTCAATATCGTGCTGGATCCGTCTCTCAAAAGGAAATTGATCAGATTGAGGGAAATCTTGCAGTCACTTCTGGGACCTGCGGGGTGATGGGTACGGCATCCAGTATGGCGGTGATCGCAGAAACCCTTGGGGCGATGCTCCCAAATACTGCATCGATTCCTGCTGTTCATGCCGACAGATTGCGAGCTTCTGAACAAACTGGGGCCTTGGCCTCTAAAATAGCCATTCAAGGTGGTCCAAAGCTGGATCAGCTGATCACTAAGGAATCGGTGGAAAATGCGCTCCGAGTCTTGCTGAGTGTTTCAGGTTCGACCAATGCAATGATTCACCTCACAGCCATTGCTGGGAGGGCAGGTGTGGAAGTGGACCTGAATCGATTTAATGAACTCTCGGATGAAACTCCGGTTTTGGTAGATCTCAAACCTGTGGGCAGTGGCTACATGGAAGATTTTCATTCGGCTGGGGGTTTGGATGGAGTTTTACGAGCGCTGGCTCCCCAGTTGAACCTCCAAACGCTCGATGTAACGGGGCAAAGCTTGGAGCAGCGACTCAAAATGGAAAAGGTTCAATCGACTGATTTAAGCGTGATTCGCAATACTCAGAATCCAATAGATGCTATAGGCGGCTTGATCGCACTGCATGGGACGTTGGCGCCAGAAGGTGCAATTCTGAAACGTGCCGCAGCGACTCCAGCCCTTTTGGAGCATGAGGGTAGAGCAGTGGTTTTCTCTTCCTTAGAAGATCTCGCAACCCGAATCGATTCATTTGATCTGGATGTGGAGGCTGAAGATATTTTAGTGTTGCAGAATGCTGGACCACGAAGTCCATCAGGAATGCCTGAGGCGGGTTATTTGCCAATTCCCAAGAAGTTAGCCAAAGCTGGGGTCAAGGACATGGTTCGTATCTCAGATGCTCGTATGTCTGGTACTGCGTTTGGAACCATCGTGTTGCATGTCACTCCGGAAGCTGACCTTGGAGGTCCACTGGCGCTTGTCCAAAATGGAGATCGTATCCGCCTCTCGGCTGCTGCCAAAACGATTGACCTTTTGGTTACTCCAGAAGAATTAGAGCGCAGGCGTTCTAATCTGCTACCTTCATCGACACCACCCTCACGTGGATATCGAAAACTCTATCATGACACGATCCTGCCAGCTTCTCAGGGCTGTGATTTTGATTTTTTAGGGTGTGTCAAAATATAAATTAAGTAATTAATATCAAATTATAAAAGATCATGCCCTCAGTTTTTACAGTAAATTGAAGATTGTGAAGATTTAACTTTATTGAAATTATTCTTCGCTGGATTGACTAATTCACTTGGCAAAGATGATGAGATATAATTTATCTTCTAAATATGTCTAAGTTTAGGATTTTTAAAAATTTGTAAAGAAATGAAAAGTAATTATGGCTTGTTTTCTATGCTACCTCTAAAAGTATAGGAAAATTAATCATTAAAAATCATGAGCTTTAATGAGTCTTATTAAGGAATTTAAGTCTTTGATTAATAAATCAAATACAGTTGAAATTATTCGATCTGGCCTGATAGGAGATGATGTAGAAATTAAAGGTCCATTTGGACCAACTCGATTGATCTATGCTGATTATGTTGCATCTGGGCGTGCTTTGGACCAAGTAGAAGATTTCATTAGACAGAAGGTTCTACCATTTTACGCCAATAGCCATACTGAGGCCTCTTTCTGTGGTGCTTTTATGACAGATTTGCGCGAAGCGTCCAGGAAAGAAATTGCTAGAATGACTGGTGCTGGTCAAGGTACTAGTGTGGTTTTTACAGGCGCTGGATCCACATCGGCTATCAACCGACTAGTTAGTTTATTAGGCTTGTCAGGGATTATTGATCGCGGAAAACGAGCGGTGGTTTTAGTTGGACCCTATGAGCACCATTCAAATCTGCTGCCCTGGCGAGAAAGTGGTGCAGAAGTTATAGAGATTCTGGAAGGGGCTCGTGGAGGTCCATGTAAAGAACATTTAATTCAAGTTTTGAAAGATGTTTCTTCAGCAGAAATCATCGTAGGTGCTTTTACATCTGCATCAAATGTAACCGGATTTATAAGCGATGTGAGCGGTGTTACAAGGATCCTTAGGACATATAGCGCCATTGCGGTCTGGGATTATGGTTGTGGTGCACCCTACATGTCAATGAGCATGAGATCTGATTGTAGTGATTCGAAGGATGCTATTGTATTTTCTCCGCACAAATTTCTCGGTGGACCGGGAGCAAGTGGGGTATTGGTTGTTAGAGATAAAGTGGTACGCTCATTGACACCATCTGTGCCAGGAGGAGGCACGGTCAACTTTGTATCACCATGGGGCCAAACTTACTCTGATACTATTCAGAGAAGAGAAGAGGGTGGAACACCTAATATACTTGGAGATATAAGGGTAGCACTTGCAATGCTTATCAAAGAGGCTTTAGGTCAAGATTGGTTAGAGCGCAGAAACAAAGATCTCCGTGAGCGAGCAACTTCAATTTGGGAAAGAAATCCAAGATTAGAATTTATGGGAGGAAATCAATCCCCAAAATTACCAATTTTTTCGTTTCGCGTAAGGGATGGAAATGGTGGATACGTCCACCACCAATTTTTCACAAAACTCTTGAGCGATGTTGCAGGTGTGCAAGCGCGTGGAGGGTGTGCCTGTGCGGGAGCATATGCACACCGATTGTTGGGTATAAATCAGGAGCAGTCTGCTATGATTGAAAAGTCTATCAAAAAAGGAAATGAGCTTGAAAAACCCGGCTGGGTTCGACTTAATCTATCAGCAATTATGACTGATGACAAAGTTGATCGAGTAATAAGTGCGGTTGACGATCTTGCATTTTCCGCAATGAATTATCAGTCTTATTATCGTGTAGATGCAAAAAATGCTCGCTTCATTCCGATTTGGAATAATCCAAATAAAAGACATGATACAACCTCTGCGAACAACTGATAAAGTGATATTTCTAACGAAATTAACAGAACGAATGAAAATAGTTTCTGAATTTTCCAGAAACTAACGAACTCATTTAAGTCAATTTCTACATGAGTAATGAACACAAGAAATTTAATGATATTGGCCTGAAGTGCCTTGGGGAGCGTCTGAAGGAAGATCTGGAGTGTCTTCTCTATCCAGGCAAAGACTGGGTGCCACAACGTAACGAGGTTACTGACATCGTCATAATCGGTGGGGGTATGTGTGGAATGGTGTCTTGGCTCGCTTTATCATCTGGTGGAATAAAAAATATCCGAATTTTTGACCGTGCTCCCAAAGGAAAGGAAGGGCCTTGGTTGAACTATGCTCGGATGGAAACTTTGCGCTCACCAAAGAACTTGACAGGGCCAGCATTTGGCCTTGGGGCTTTGACCTTCCAGGCATGGTATCGAGCTCAACATGGAGAGGATGCATGGGAGAAATTACATAGAATCCCACGTCCAATGTGGATGGACTATCTGCAGTGGTATCGTGGAATTCTGGAAATACCCATTGAAAACGATGTCTCAGTTGATCATCTGGAGCCTAAAGGAGATCTACTGAGTTTGAGAGTTTCAGGTGCTGAAAACGGGACGATCGTCTGCCGAAAAGTAATATTTGCTTCAGGGCGCGATGGTACAGGTGGTCCCAATATCCCAGGATTTGTTGATAACATTCCTCAAAAGTTCTGGGCGCACAGTGCGGACAAGATTGATTTTGCAGCTCTCAAAGGTAAGCGCGTGGCAGTGGTTGGAGTTGGGGCTTCAGCAGTTGATAACTCTGCAGAGGCTCTCGAACATGGTGCTGCAGAAGTACGACATTTAATTCGTCGTGAAGAAATGCCCACAATCAATAAAATGATGGGCATTGGCAGTTACGGATTTACGGCTGGTTATGCGGCTTTGCCAGATGAGTGGCGCTGGCGATTTATGCAATATTCTTTTGCTACTCAGACCCCTCCACCTCATGGATCCACAATTAGAGTTAGTCGACACGAAAATGCCTATTTCCATTTTGGCAAGGAAACGATTCGAATTGAGCAGCTAGGCAAATCAATAGAAATTTTCTTTGCTGATGGATCCTCATACTCAGCAGACTATCTGATTTTGGCCACTGGCTTTACTATTGACCCCATGGCCCGGACAGAATTTGGCGAAACTGCTGGGGATATCCTGCTTTGGCAGGATATGTATATTCCACCCTCCGGTGAAGAGAATAAGGATCTTGGTCGGTTCCCTTACCTCAATTCAGACTTTACTTTCCAAGAGAAAAAGCTGGGGGTTGCTCCCTGGTTGCGTAATGTCTACTGCTTCAATTATGGAGCTGCAGTGAGCTTGGGTAAAGTGAGTGGAGATATCCCCGGAATTAGTGAAGGAGCTGCCTGGCTTGCTAGAGAAGTTGCCGCAAAACTTTATGCTGAGGATGTGGAACTGCATTGGCAGGGCATGATCAACTACGCCAAACCAGAGTTGGATGGAACTGAATGGACGCCAACTGAACTAAAACAGAAAACTAGATGGGGAAGAGTGGCATGAGTCTTTTTGAAACCAGTACTTTGGTAGTATCAGGTGTTTCAGCCGAGAGTAGTGTTGGTGGTGCCATTGCAACTCGGTCCAACATTTTTGAGATGACTCAGCTTGCAGAAGCTGCTGTGCTGCGTCCGCTGGAGTATGGAATGTTTCCTCATGATTTTCGAGCTACCCTGGCTTACAGAATCGCAGCCCGTGCTGGGGAAAGCGGGTTAGCAGAATATTACGCCTCATCAGTGGGGGATAAATTTAATTTAGCAGAATCCATAATGATTGAAGGTGAACCAGAATCAACTCTCATCCCATTCGTAGATAAAGCAGCTAATGCTACAAGAGATATTGTGGCTGAGGATATTTCAAAATTAAAGGCTGTGGGTGTTTCTGATGCTGATATCGTTAGGCTCTGCGAGTTGATTGCCTTCGTTGCCTATCAAGTGCGAGTAGCCTTGGGGCTGCGATTGATGAATGGAGGAGCATGAGCAAAGTTTTGCATAAGTTTACGAGAAAAGTACCAAAGTGGAGGCCTCGAGTTCAACCTGTAAAGTTGGACGATGCCACCCCTACTCAACTAGATGCATTGCAGGTGACACCATCGAACACAAAGGTATCAGAATATGTTCTAACTCTCGCACACGACGTGGAAAGTTTGAAAGTGCGGTCACCCCTCTTCAACGCCATCATGTATGACAATGGCGGAATGTCCCGAACTGAGCGGGAACTTGGGGCAATTGCGGCTTCAATGGTCAATCGCTGTATATACTGCGCAGCCGTACATGCAGACCGACACGCAAAGTTATCAAACAGTACTGAGGTTACAGATAAGCTCCTTGCCCGGGGATTTCATGCTGAACTCTCGACACGTGATGCCGCTATCTTTAATTTTGCCCGCAAACTTTCGGAATCCCCTCCTCAAGCAAATGCCGATGATGTAGAAGCACTTCAGAAAGTTGGGTTGAAAGATGACGAAATCTTAGATCTAATTCTTTCTACTTCTCTATTTGGTTGGGCCAATCGGTTGATGCATGTGTTAGGTGATCCGATGCAACCAGATGAGGACTTATGAACGCGAGATTGAAGGTTGGAATCGCTGGTGCGGGTTCGATTGCATTGGGAACGGCTGCACTCTTGGCTCAGCGTGGTCATCAATCTATGCTCTGGTCACCTTCCGGAAGAGGTACAGATGGCCTAGAATCTGGAGTTTCATCTCATGGGGCGATTGAACTATTCTTCAATCCCCGTATTGCTAGGTCTGCGGAGGAACTGGTAGCTGAAAATCAAATCTTAATGTTCGCGCTGCCAGCTTGGGGGCATAAAAAGGTCATGGATGAGCTAGCACCCCACATTGCTCAAGGGCAGCAAGTGATTATTTCATCACATGCATCCATGGGAGCACTCTATCTGATGGAACTTCTCAATGCGCGGGAAGTGTCCATCCCAATTACTGCTTGGGGTACAACTGCAGTTACTGGAAGACGTGAGGAGGGGCCCGTCGTAAGAGTGAATACCGTTCGCAGTCGGATAGACCTTTGTACGATACCTGAGAATGTGTCAAGTCATGCAATGCCTATCTGCCAGCAACTTTTTGATGATCGTTTTGAACCCCGTGCAGGGTTGTTAGCCATTTCACTTTCCAACCTCAACCCTCAGAATCATCTTGGAATTGCGTTGGGCAACATCACCCGAATGGAAAGGGGCGAAGTTTGGAGCCAGGGCCAAAATGTGACTCCAAAAGTTGGACGGTTGCTTGAGATGTTGGATCTTGAGCGTCTGGCAATAGCTGAAAAATTAGGACTTAAGGTGAAAACAATTTTTGAACATTTTCATCTCAGTTTTCATGTTCCAGTTGCTTCGATTTCTGAGATGAATCAGCAGATGCATGAACAGGGAAATGGGGGAATTGGGCCTGCCACAGCGGACAGCAGATACGTTACAGAAGACGTGCCCTATGGTTTGCAGTTAACTTCAATGCTCGGTAGGCTAACAGAACGTCCAGCGGAACTACATGAAGCAGGAATCAAAATTTTTTCCGCGATGTATGATTTTGATTTTGATAAAGAAAACAATTTGTTAGCTGCTCTTGATCTTGAAAAATATGATCTCCAAGATCTTCAGCGAGCTTCCTTGACTGGGATGCTGAATTAAAAGGATTCTCTGACAGTTTTCAGAAAACCGGTTAAACAATTGCGGACTCCACTCTCGAACTTTGCCAAAATTTAGTTCAGTACTAAATTAATCGTAATCATCCAAAGTTTTTATTGACTTTCCTCGGGCGTTAAATCTGGTAGGGTCTGCCTTGGTTGCATGAATGTAGATTTGTAAGATGTCTTCTGGATTCAAAATTAGAGATCAAAAAATCTACAATAGCTTCTCTAGTTGATGAGGAGTTGTGGTGTGCGTGGTGAGCTAAATGTAGGAAATAGCCAATTAGGAGGTTATGAAATGGCAGATTACAAACTAAACCGTCGAAAATTTATTGGTATGACTGCTCTAGCTGGGGCAGCACTCGCTAGCCCGGCCTATATTCGGCGTGCTTCAGCTTCAGGTGGAGAAGTCAACATTTGGACATATAATGATTTTGTTCCACAAAGTTTCAAAAAACAGTTTGAAGCAGAAACCGGTATCAAAATTAACATCCGCCTAGTGGATGACCAGGGCAAGCAGTTCAATTTACTGGCTGCCGAGCAACCAAACCCAACAGTCGATATTATGACAGTTGCTGGGCACCGCTTCCTGCAATTTATTGACAATAAATTGTTAGCACCTCTTGACACGGATCGATTAACAAACTGGGGTAAAATCAACCCGACCTTCTCAGAAAGTGACTGGGCAACCATCAATGGTGAGAAATGGGGAGCACCCATTCTATCTGGAATGGAAGTGCTAGCCTACAACTCCGAGCTCGTTTCCATGGAAGAAGCTCTGACCTGGGACACGCTTTTCTCAGAAAAATATTCCGGGCAGACTGCTTACATCATTCAAGACATGATGTCGATTGTGATGCTAATGCTTGGATATGACGGTAATATGGTGGCTTATCTGAATGATCCAGACAAAGCAGCCTCAATCGTTGAAGAAGCGAAGCAATTTTTGATTCAGAGGAAACCTCTAGTACGTAAGTATTACGACAGTGGTGCAGAGGTGCAACAAATGTTTGTCAACCAGGACATCGCATTAGGTCACAGTTGGAATGGCCCTGCCGCAGCCCTAATCAACGATGGCTTCCCACTAGGGATGACCATTCCGAGAGAGGGATCATACGGTTTTGTCTACACATACAATATCGCCAACAATGCACCGAACTTAGACAATGCTTATACCTTCCTGAATGCGATCTTGGCATCTCCAGAAATTGGGGCATCCATGACAAAGGCTTCTGGATTTATCTCCACATACAAGGATGCATCAAAATATCTGACGGATCTTGAAAAAAGATCAACTTCCTTCCCCGAAGACCAACTGGCTAATCTTCAATTCTTCCGCGCCGAGGCAAATAAGATGAAGTACGGGCTTGTTGATCCAGCAGTTGAGGCTGTGAAAGCAGCATAGATATGCCTAGCAAGTAGTCCGTCTATAAAGATGGACTACTTAGATTACCCCAGCAAAAAGTGTTTCAAAGATGTCCAATGAAGCATCCGTAAGCAATGCCCCCGACGGTCTTGCAAAAACGGAAGGTGAACGCTTATTCTGGGGACGGTTAGCCAACTGGGGACCCTACCAGACGCTGATGTCGGTTGTCACACTTTCTCCACGTAGACAGTTTTTCATACTAGCCACTTTCCCAATCCTTTGGTTACTCACGCAGCATCTAGGCCCAATGCTTCAGATGCTGCGTGTCTCTCTCCTCGATGCTTATCCAATAGCTCCGGATGTGGCTCAGGAGTTTTCCCTCGAGAGCTATTTTAAATTTTTTGGAGACCGCATTTTTTGGATGCCTCTTTTCCGAACTTTAATTTTTGCAGCTGTTTTTACTTTATCTACGCTACTCATCACTTACCCAGTTGCATATTTTTTGGCACGTCATGTAAGTCGGAAGAACCAGATGCTGATGTTGTTAATTTTATTGATTCCATTTTGGGTGGGAGAGATTGTTCGTACCTATGCGATCATGATATTGCTTGGAAACACAGGTGCTTTGAATCTTGCTCTGAAGTGGTTGGGCTTGATTGATCGACCCATCCCATTCATGTACACGAGCTTTTCGATGGGGCTTGGGATTGTTTACTTGACAGCGCTTTACATGTTGTTGCCACTATATTCGGCACTTGAAAAACTGCCAAAAAGCTACAACGAAGCGGCAGCTGATCTGGGAGCTGGAGCATGGACGAGATTTCGAAGAGTGACTTTACCACTTACCATCGAGGGAATCTCCTCAGGCTGTACGCTTGTATTTCTTATTTCAACAGGTTTTTATGCCACTCCAGTACTTTTGGGAGGTCCATCGACAACTGTTTTTGCAGAAACCATTGCGGGTTTTTTCCATGTGGCAGGTGACGAGTGGCCTACGGGCGCCGCCTTTGCTGTGATCATGTTTATGGTAGCTTTGCTCATTACAGGGGTTTTCCAACGACTAATGAAATCTTTAAGAAAAGGGGATTCCTCATGAGTCGCGGTAACCGCATCGCGTTGGCATGTATTTATTGGGCATTCGTTCTCTACGTCTTCGTGCCTTTGATCTTGATGATCTTGATGGGATTCAAGGATAGCAAATTCATCGGTTTCCCAATTCGTTCCTGGACATTGGACTGGTACACTAGAATTTTTTCGGATGCAGAGGTGATTCAGACCTTTGTGTATTCGGTGATCATTGCCGTTCTTTCCACACTGATTTCTGTGGCGGTAGGTACTTGGATCGCAGTACTTTTAGAGGGTCGAAAATTCTGGGGTAGGGCTTTCATCTTTGGGATGATGGTTCTGCCTGCACTTGTACCTGGAATCATATCGGCTATTGCCTTTAGGATCTATGCACGCTGGTTGGAAATTGAACCTGGGATGGGAGCAATTATCTGGTCACACGCCGTTCACAATGTGCCCTTTGTGTCACTGGTTGTGATGGCACGGCTCTCCACACTGCCAAAAAGTCAGATCGAAGCAGCTCGGGATCTTGGCGCAGACCCCCTGATCGCATTCCTGCGAATCACTTTGCCCTATTTGGTTCCGGCTATTCTGGGAGCAAGTGTGTTTTGCCTATTACTGAGCTTCGATGATTTTGTGCGATCTTTCTTTCTTGGAGGGTATGAACCCACGCTCCCAGTATTGATTTTTGCGATGCTGCGTTCGGGAATGTCCCCTGAAATCAATGCGATCTCTACAGTAGCCCTAGTATTGACTGCAGCCATTGGCATTTGGGCTGAGAGGTTCACTCGCAAGGCAAAAAAAGGCTTAACATGACCTCACAGTCACTTGTAAAAATGGATGGTGTGTCAAAGCGATTTGGTAACGCGATTGCCTTAGAACACTTGTCGCTGGAGATTAAGCAGGGAGAATTCGTAACTTTCTTAGGACCCTCGGGTTGTGGAAAATCAACCACTCTTCGAATTTTAGGTGGGTTTGAGCGACCAGATACGGGCAGAGTTATCCTCGATGGTGAAGATGTTACTCATCAACCTCCCGAAAGACGCCATGTGAATATGGTTTTTCAGGATTATGCGTTGTTCCCACATATGACTGTCCGACAAAATATCTCCTTCTCTTTGGAGTTGAAAGGCATGGGCAAGGTGGCGATTAAACAGCAACTGGGCGAGATCATGTCATTTTTGGAGCTGAAAGATTATGGAGATCGCTATCCAGGCCAATTGTCTGGTGGTCAGCGACAAAGAGTTGCGCTGGCTCGAGCTCTAGCTCCGGAACCAGCATTACTGCTGCTGGATGAACCTTTGGCAGCATTGGATGCCAAGTTACGAGGCCAGGTTCAACGTGAATTGAAATCCATACAGCGTCAGACCAACAAGACTTTCTGCTTTGTTACACATGATCAGGATGAAGCCCTCACCATGTCCGATAGAATTATCGTGATGAATATGGGGAAAGTTGAACAGGATGGTTCACCAGAAGAATTATATTTCAAACCAGCTAGCCGCTTCGTAGCAGATTTTATAGGTGAGACCAATTTCCTGAGTGGAAAATTGGTCAGTCAGGAAAATAATTTAGTTAAAATGGAATGGTTTGGACATACATTTCAGGGTTACTCAACCAGAAATAGATCAATAAATGATTCGCAAATCACAGCGTCCGTCAGATTAGAGAGATTGGAATTTCATCAAAGGTGTCCTGATCGAGTGAATCAAGTCAGAGGAAAACTGGTCAATAGAACCTTCCTCGGTAGTCGAATGCTTGTTGATTTTCATGTCGAGGGGACTATGGATGAAAAATTGCGCGCCTTTTTAGACCCAGATCTAGGAAAGTCCATTGGTGAAAACTTGATCTGGGCTACTTGGAAGCCAGAGAGTATGGCCATCTTAAGAGACTAGGGCCTTCATCAATTTAGCCAAATGACCGCAGCTACCCAGTGGATACCCCCTAGAAAAGCACTGGCCTGCTTATCGTAGTGGGTGGCAATCCCCCGGTATTGCTTCCACTTGGCAAAGAGGTTCTCAATCAGGTGTCGCCAGTGGTACTTGTCTCGGTCAAACTCCCAGGGTTGCTTTTGATTGGACTTCGGTGGAATCACTGCTTCGACTTGGCGCTGCTCCAAGCGATCCAGGAGTCTTGCCTTTGCAG
>NYTS01000060.1 GCA_002683655.1 Deltaproteobacteria bacterium | reverse complement strand
CACTATCATTTCTGAATCCAGCCTTAGCTTTCTGGGCCTAGGAGCCCCCCCTGGAACTCCAAGTTGGGGAGCTATGCTTTCTGAAGGCCGATATGTGTTGTGGGAAGCTCCGCATGTCTCTGTTTTTCCAGGCCTGGCCATTCTGTTTGTTGTTCTGATCTTTAATCTCCTTGGAGATGCTTTAAGAGATTATTTTGACCCCAAATCTTAGCTTAAGGCTCATTCGAGTTCATAGGTCTCTGGTTGTATCAACATTTATTGCTTTATAACTTTTGACGGACTCACAAAGTTGAGTCAAGATTTGGTCAGACAATTCAAACTTATAGCAATTAGTACTAAATTACTGAATTAAGATAATAATTCTTATTTTTTTGGATCATTTTCTGTAAAGATGTTTGACATAATTAACCTCATCAAGTTATATTCCCAGGTTGGCTAGTAAGAAATAATCTTTCTGAAAGCTATTAGGAATCATTCTCTAGCTCTTTGCACCCTGTGATTACAAGATGTAAGTTATTCTGTCCAGCAGAAGAGGAATGGAAACCACCTGAGATGTGCTAATCCTGAGAAAATAGATTCAAACCCCGAATTTAATTACTAATTGGAGACCTTAAATGAAATTACTGAAATCGTTTGCGACCGCTGTTGCTGCGGTAGCATTGCTTGCAGGGACAGTCATCGCAGGTGGTCACTCAGAACGCTATGTCATGGTTACCCATGGAGAGGGCAAAGACCCTTTCTGGCCAGTAGTTCAAAAAGGTGGTGAAGATGCTGCCCGTGCAATTGGGGCTGAGTTTGAATACATCTACAATCCTTCAGCTGATATGGCTAATATGGCCAGTTCCATCCAAGCTGCTGCTGCCACACAGCCAAGTGGTATGGTAATCTCCTTACCAGATCCTGATGCTCTTGGTCCAGCCATCAAGGCAGCTGTTGCTGCAGGTATCCCTGTTGTAACAATGAACTCAGGTCTTGAATCTTCAGCTAGCTTGGGAGCGTTGATGCACGTTGGACAGCCTGAAAGATTAGCTGGTCAAAAAGCAGGTGAACGAGCAAAAAGTGAAGGAGCCTCAAACGCTTTGTGTATGATTCAAGAGGCTTACAATACTGCTCTTGTAGATCGCTGCGAAGGTTATGGCGAGCAAGTGCCCATCAAATTTGTTGATACTACCTCTGATCCCGCGACAATCACCACACGTGCTACTGCGGCATTACAAGCTAATCCTGGAATAGATGCTGTACTATCAGTTGGTCCGCATGTTTGTTCAGGTGTCGCAAAAGCCATGGATGATTTGGGTGTAAGTGTACATCATTCCTGCTTTGACCTAAGTCCAGAAGTTATGGACCTGATTAATGCTGATAAAGTGTCATTCACTATTGATCAGCAGCAACGTCTGCAAGGCTACATGCCCGTTATTGTTTTGCATCTTTATAACAATGCAGCAGGCTTGTTACCAGGCGCAAATATCCCATCTGGCCCCGGATTTGTAGACAAGTCCAATGCTTCCTCTGTTTCAGCTCTTGCCGGGATCGACCGATAATCTAATAACAGAAATTTAAAATTAAAAAAGGACTGCAGAAATGCGGTCCTTTTTTTTTCTGAAGATCGAAATGAGCTCTGACACATCGAACCCGGCAAAAAGAAATGAAGCCGATCGGCACAGGCAAAAAAACTGGTTTCAGACCATGCTTGCTCGCCCTGAGATAGGACCACTTGGGGTAATGTTACTGCTGTTCGGAATGCTTGGCTATTTCTCCATTCCGGAAGGTCAATTCTCTCTCAATCCCTTCAGTGGAGAAGGATTCAACGCTCTCGGAATCCGGAACAACTTTCGAGTTATTGCCCAGCTTGGGATCGTCGCATTGGGTGCTGGAATGTTAATTATTTCTGGCGAATTCGATCTCTCAGTGGGTTCAATGATCGGATTTGCAGGCGGCTGTATGGCAATGATCCTCAAGTGGGGATTTGCTGTTATCATTCCGTATCCATCGTTTGCTGATGGTTTCACGATCGAAGGTTTTCGACTTTTTGAAATTCAAAACGTTTCTCCTTTGACAGCAATCCTGATCACTCTATGTTTGACTTTATCCTTTGGCTGGTTCCAAGGGTGGTTCATTGTCAAATCAGGGATTTCTTCTTTCATCGTTACGCTGGGGGGCCTCTTCTTTCTTAGAGGTTTGACTGAGGTTAGTTACCGGGCTTTCAACAAGACAGAAGACCAAACCGCTGGTTCCACTACAGTTACTGATTTACCTGACATAAAAAGTATTATTGAAGTCCCCGGGCTTGGAGAAATGGAACGTGAGGCCGCTAAGTCATTACCAAATGATCAACTCTTGGCAGTTCTTAAAACTGCACCTGAGGCAACTGTAGCTAAGCTAACTGAACAACTTAGCTACGCGAATGAAAAAGTAGCAGCTACCAAAACGATTCTACAAGAATCAAGAATGCTTCAGTCGATGCAGCGCTCCTTGGACAATGCTATTCAATCCGGTAATGAAGCAATGCAGAAAATGCTACAGGCTAAGATAGATTCGGGACTGCAAGTCCCCGAAGTAAAAGCAAAAGCAGTAACCGACTTTGACTTAGCCAAGGCCTTCATTGACACTCTCCCAACAGCGAGACCGGTAGCAGAATTCTTTGGTGGTGATATCCTCAAGCCTTTATTTGATTGGCTCTATTACACAGTTGACTGGAACGTCAACAACTTTGGAAATCAATTTGCTCCGGGCTTGTACGCTTGCGTGATGATTTGGCTGATTATGGCGTTGTTCTGCTACATCGTACTGAGTAAAACTCAGGCAGGAAACTGGATCTATTCAACCGGCGGTAATCTCAGCGCTGCCAGAGCTAATGGGGTTCCAACAAATCGTGTGAAAATATCGCTGTTTGTGTTCACAGCTTTTTGCGCCACAATGTTCGCAGCCTGCCAGGTTTTGGAGGTTAACACTGCGGACACCGCAAAAGGTAATCTCAAGGAATTAGAAGCTATAGCTGCTGCTGTAATCGGAGGTGTCGTACTAACAGGTGGATTCGGAACCATCCTTGGGATTTTGCTCGGTACTATTATCTTCGGGATTGCGAAAGAGGCCTTTTTCTATATTCCCGGAATTGACGGCTCATTCTACAGAGTCTTCTTGGGAGCAGTTCTAGTAAGTGCTGCACTGACAAACGAAAATATCCGCAAAAGAATCATCGGGAGTGCGTAGCTATGAGTGTTCAAAGGCCTTCGATAGAGGTCCAAAATCTTGTCAAAAGATTTGGGAGTTTTACCGCCCTCAACGGAGTTGACCTTGATATCTATCCTGGAGAAGTACATGCCCTCCTTGGCGACAACGGTGCTGGCAAGTCCACGCTAATCAAAGCGCTCTCAGGAGTACACCCGCCGACAAGTGGCGAAATCAAGGTTGACGGAGAGATAGTCCATTTCCAGTCTCCTCGAGAGGCTTCTGACGCAGGTATAGGCACCGTATATCAGGATCTGGCCTTAAACCCTTTGGCTTCAGTGACTAGGAATTTCTTTTTGGGCAGGGAGATTAAAAAGGGATTGGGATCGTTTGGACTGTTACAAATGAGGGAGATGAACGCAATTACGATTGCAGAGATGAAAAAGATTGGGATTCACATCTCAAATCCAGATCAACCTGTCGGGACTATGTCAGGAGGACAACGACAAACTCTGGCTATCGCAAGGGCAATCTATTTTGGAGCAAAGATCTTAATCCTAGATGAGCCCACTTCGGCCCTTGGTCAGAAACAACAAATGGAGGTGTTAAAAACCATTCGGACTGTCCAAAAGCTTGGGAATATTGCGATCATTCTTATCACTCACAATGAAATTCATGCCCAACTGATTGCTGACCGATTCACATTCCTCAGCCTTGGGGAAGTGATTGGTAGAGGAACNGCTCAAGAACTTGAGGGAGATGAAATCAAGAAATTGATGGCGGGTGGTGCAGAATTGGGAGATTTGAAGGCAGAACTAGCTGCTTAAACAATTTATCTCATGGGTCTTTAATTAAGGCTACTCAGCAACCAGATGGAATAATACACATTTTGATATAAATCGAAGTGTCTCTAGGCTTATAAAAATATCGTTTGCAGGCAAATCACGCCAATTTTTGCCAAGCAGATTGCCACTCAGTATCTCTAATATCCCACTCTCGTTCACCTAGTTGTGGCCCAGACACTTCCAGTAAAAGCCATTCNAGATACTGCGCAACAAGCTCAGATGTCACCAAAGCCCCAGTAGCTTTGTATTGTCGAAATTGTTCAACCATCGGAAAGCTTTCTGGTTTAAGAGCACGGATTTCCTCCTGCATCGGGGTATCCACAATTCCAGGTCGCACACTTCCAAACCAAATATTTCTTTGTACCAGTTCATCTTTGAGCAATTGTCCCAACATAAATAACGCAGCTTTGGAGGTACAATACAGTCCCCATCCGGGTATACCTTGATGAGCAGCCCCACTAGAAATATGAACCACTCGACTATTCTCAACAAGATTTGGTAGTAGGGCTTGCGTCAAAAACAAAGGCCCCTCAACGTTAATTGCCATGTGTGTTCGCCAGTCCTCTGGACTTTGGGCCAGTATTGGCCCTACAGGACCTAAGACCGCAGCATTATGTACCAACAAATCCAAGGTCCCTTTTGCTTCAGCAACTATCTTTTGACGATCTTGAATCTTCCCAACATCTGCTGAAATGAACGTTATCTTATCTGGGTATTTTTGAGCCACTTCCTCCAAAAGCTCTGAACGTCGACCTACAATCGTTACCCGCCAATCTTTATCAGCAAATCTCTCCGCAAGCGCCCTCCCAATCCCAGTACCACCTCCAGTAATTAATATATGCTTCTTCATCACTCCTCGAAAATACAGTTTAATCAGTCGATTTGTGAACAGTCACAGGAACCAACTTTGAAATTGGGGTAAAACTCATATCAGCGCAGTATTCAACGGCAATCAATTCATTTGTTTCTGGAAAATATGATGCTGCACATCCTTGTGGGATATTATAACGCACGGCATGAAATCCAGAAACTTGCCGTTTCCTACCGTCTTCCATGTGACTTTGGATGACAACTTTTTGACCCTGCTCAAGTCCTAAAGATTCCATGTCTTTAGAGTTCATGAGTATGACCCTGCGAGTTCCAAAAATGCCTCGATAGCGGTCATTCATTCCGTATATTGTTGTGTTATATTGGTCATGTGAACGAATCGTCATCAGTCTTAATTGGCCAGTGGGCACCTCCAGAACTGGTAAAGGTTTAACGGTAAAGCGGGCTTTCCCAGTTTTTGTGTTCCATTTTCTTGAAGCTGCTGGATTAAAAAGTCGGAAACCACCAGGTTGGTTTATTTTTCTATTATAGTCCGAAAATAATTCTGGCAGCACAGCCTCAATCTTATTCCTAATCAATCCATAGTCGTCCTGAAGAGCTATCCAAAATTTTTGGTTCTCTGGGAACGTCGCCTTCGCGATTCCTGCAACGATGGCGACTTCTGACTTCAAATGTGGAGAAGCTGGATGATTTCTTCCTTTTGAAGCATGAACAACCCCCATTGAATTTTCAACTGTCACAGACTGTTCCCCAGAAGCTTGAACATCAAACTCTGAACGCCCCAAACAAGGTAAAATTAGTGCCTTTTCCCCATGAGCCAAATGAGATTTGTTCAGCTTTGTTGTAACCTGCACGGTCAAATCGCATTTCTTTAGCGCCTCCTCAGTTCTTACGCTATCTGGGGTAGCTCTGGCAAAATTACCCCCCATTGCCATAAATACTTTAACGCTTTCTGACTCCATTGCTTGGATGGTTTGGACCGTGTTAAAACCCGAATTTCTAGGGGAGGATATCCCAAACTGATGATCCAGATTTTTTAGGAAAGACTCACTTGGGTGCTCAGTGATTCCAACTGTCCGATCGCCTTGGACGTTACTGTGCCCTCTAACTGGACAAACACCTGCACCTGGCCTCCCAATATTTCCACGCAGAAGCAATAGATTTACAATACACTGAATCGTAGAGACGGCATGCTTCTGTTGCGTGAGTCCCATGGCCCAGCAGGTAATGACTCGTTGAGAATTACAATAAAGGGCTGCAACTTCTTCGATCTGGGTTTTGGAAAGACCTGATTCAGATTCAATAACTGTCCAATCTGTTTTTCCAATTTCATCTATCAGACTGGTAAAGCCAGATGTGTGATTTTCAAGAAATTCTTTGTCCAGAACGTTTTTCTGATTTTCTTCTGCTTCAAGGACAGCTTTGATCAATCCCTGAAGCAAAGCCAGATCACCCCCAATTATTGGTTGGAAGTAGTGAGTAGAGATGGATGACGATGTTCCAGTCAACATTTGAAGGGCTTCTTGGGGATGAATAAACTCTTCAAGCCCACGCTCAAGAATTGGATTAAATGTTACTATCTGACACCCCCTTCGAGCAGCCTGCTGAAGCACCGAAAGCATTCTTGGGTGGTTAGTACCAGGATTCTGGCCCATCACAAAGATCAAGTCTGCCTCCTCAAAGTCCTCCAGTTGAACGGTACCCTTACCGATTCCTATTGACTCGGTTAGAGCCACTCCACTCGACTCATGGCACATATTTGAACAGTCTGGAAAATTGTTTGTACCAAGTGTTCTGCCAAGGAGTTGCCAGAGAAAGGCAGCTTCGTTACTGGTTCGCCCAGAGGTATAGAAGACTGCTTGGTTGGGACTTTCCAAGGTACGCAGTTGTTCTCCTATCAATTTGAATGCGTCATCCCAACTGATTGNGGTGTATCGATCAGTTTGATCATCATAAGTCATTGGTTCAGTCAATCGGCCTTGCTGTTCCAAATCATAGTCAGACCAAGATCTTAGAAATTCTACTGTATGGCTCTCAAAAAAATCTCTGCTAACGCGCTTGCTTGTGGACTCTGCGGCTATCGCTTTAACCCCATTCTCACAAAACTCTGTGATAGATGTTTTTGCAGGCTCTGGCCAGGCGCATCCCGGACAATCAAAGCCTGAAGGTTGATTCATCTTTATCAACGCTGAGATTGCGTTGATTGCCTTCTCTTGGTTTAATGTCTTGACACTCGCTGCCAGGGCTCCCCAACCACCAGCTGGGCTGTCATAACTCTTTACGTTTTTGCTTAGAACAAAGTCATTAGACATCTATTTTCTCGGAGATATTAGATTAATTTGTTGATCAACTTCTAAAATAATCATGGTTCCATCACAAGTTTTCTGAATCTTAGAGTGATTGATTTTACAGAACAAATAAGTTTTTAAAACAAATCCTTTGGAAGCAATAGGTAATCGTAAAATCCCAATTANGCCAAAATTCTTGCTTGTCGTCACTCGGACCCCTATTATCAGGCCCAGTTGATAAACCAAAATCAAAGATTGTTTGAAATCAAATCATAAATCGCATCAAGATTGAGAAAAAATCCGTCATGCTCCAATTGAAATATTTCTCTAAATTATCAACACGAAAGGGTTCAAGTGAAAACTAGAGCAGCCGTTGCTTGGGAAGCAGGCAAACCTTTGGAAGTAACAGAAGTAGATTTAGATGGCCCTAGGGAAGGTGANATTTTAATTCGAAATGTGGCAACAGGTGTTTGTCATACAGATGCCTATACGCTTTCAGGAGATGACCCAGAGGGGCTATTCCCTTCTGTACTGGGTCATGAGGGTGGCGCCATCGTGGAGGAAGTTGGGGCCGGTGTTAGTAGCGTTAGTGTTGGGGATCATGTCATCCCACTATATGTTCCAGAATGTGGGGAATGCAAGTTCTGCAAATCAGGAAAAACTAATCTTTGCCAAGCCATCCGAATCACACAAGGTCAAGGGTTGATGCCAGACGGGACCTCCAGATTTTCTTCCAAAGGCAAAACACTTTTCCACTATATGGGGACCTCAACTTTTTCCGAATATACGGTTTTGCCTGAAATATCTGTTGCTAAAATTAGTAAGGTAGCCCCACTGGAAAAAGTTTGCTTGTTAGGTTGTGGGATCACTACTGGAATTGGCGCAGTAATAAACACTGCCAAAGTAGAGGCAGGATCAACTGTCGCAGTTTTTGGACTAGGAGGGGTNGGCTTGGGTGCAATTCAGGGTGCAGCACACGCTCAGGCTGAAAGGATTATCGCCGTTGACATAAATCCTGACAAAGAAAACTTCGCAAGGCAGATGGGAGCCACAGATTTTGTCAACCCTAAAGATTATGATAAGCCTATCCAACAAGTGCTTGTGGATCTGACTGATGGTGGGGTCGACTACTCCTTTGAGTGCGTNGGNAACGTGCAGCTAATGCGCTCTGCNCTAGAGTGTTGTCACAAGGGTTGGGGTCAGTCGATTATCATTGGGGTAGCTGGTGCAGGCCAGGAAATCANTACTCGCCCTTTCCAACTNGTGACAGGCCGTGTCTGGAGAGGCTCAGCATTCGGTGGTGTCAAAGGTCGTTCTCAATTACCTGGGTATGTAGATCTCTACCTTGAAGGAAAANTCAAGGTGGATGAATTTGTGACTTATACAATGCCATTGGAAGAAATCAACAATGCCTTCGACCTGATGCATGAAGGGAAAAGTATTCGTTCCGTTATTCAATATTAATTGGAATTCTGATGGCACAACTTGAAATAATTTTAGAATGCAAGAGCTTTGGTGGCTGGACAAAAATGTTTCAGCATGATTCGAAGTCATGCTTTTGCACCATGAAATTTTCAGTCTTTCTTCCACCACAAATGGAAAAGGGGCCTGTACCAGTTCTGACCTGGCTATCTGGACTGACCTGCACCCATGAAAACTTCATTACCAAGGCTGGTGCTCAAAAGTTTGCTTCAGAACACGGAATCATGCTGGTTGCTCCTGACACCAGCCCTCGAGGGGCTGGAATTGAGGGGGAAGAAGAAAGTTACGACCTTGGTACAGGGGCTGGTTTTTATGTAAACGCAACTCAGGAAAAATGGTCTAAGCACTATAAAATGTACGATTACATTGTAGAAGAACTNCCTACTTTGGTTGCTGATCAATTTGATATATTCCTGGACCGACAAGGAATTTTTGGGCACAGCATGGGAGGTCATGGTGCTTTGATGATTGCGTTTAGAAATCCCGAACGATTTAAATCAGTTTCGGCATTTGCCCCCATTTATGCGCCTTCGCAATGTGATTGGGGTCGTAAAGCCTTCAGCAATTATCTGGGTGAAAACATCGAAGACTGGAAAAGTTATGATAGTCATGAGTTGTTCAGTCAAACATCGGGGCAAATTCCACTGTTAGTGGATCAAGGGAATGCCGATCAATTTTTGGAGAAAGAGCTTAATTTTGATCTTTTTTGCCAAACAGCATCAGAAAAGGGCCTCCGTAAAAATTTAAGGNTGCAGAACGGCTATGATCATAGCTACTACTTTATCNCCAGCTTCATGGAAGACCACATTCGACATCACGCTAGAGTTCTCTACGAATAATTGCGATTCATCTACTAGCTCCCACATAGACTGCCTACCAAGAACTTGACGCGATTCAATTTTGAAGCAACTAACCGCTCAGACAAAAAAGAGAAAGTAAATGCTCCAAAGAAACTACCATACCCATACGTATAGGTGTCAGCACGCTACTGGTGATGTTATTGACTACGCCAAAGCAGCAATTGAAGCCGGCCTGACTACTTTGGGAATGTCTGACCATGCCGCGCTGCCCGATAATCGCTGGAACAGCGTAAGAATGTCCATGCCTGAATTAGATGATTACGAAGAAGCCATAGAACTTGCTCGAAAGGAGTGTCCNGATTTGACAATTTTAAAAGGCATGGAATGCGAGTATGTCGAGGAATTTCATAGCTACTTAGAAGATGAACTCTTAGGTGAACGTGGATTTGATTATCTGATTGGAGCCGGGCATTACACCCCATTTGAAGGAGGGTGGATCAATTCATTCGAAGAATTGAACAAAGCACCACATCTGAGAGCCTACGCGTCCTTTTTAGGAAAAATTATGTCCACGGGGCTCTTCGCATTCATCGCACACCCAGATATCTTTGGCTGCAGTAATGATAAATGGAATGATGATCTTACAGAATGTTCACGTGACATCCTGCAGGCTGCAGTGGAAACTGGTATACCGCTTGAGATCAATGGACTTGGTCTAAGAAAAATACCTAAGCAGACGTCTGAAGGCCCAAGACCCCAGTATCCCTGGATACCTTTTTGGGAGATAGCCCAAGAGTATCCAATAAAGGTTATCTGTAATTCAGATGCTCATCATCCGAGAGATGTAGCGGGTAAATTAGATAAAACTGAACAATTGGCGAGAAGATTTAGTCTTAATTTATTGGAGGAACTACCAATTTAGGCTTGGACAAACTTTGATCTTTGTGAGGTTTTTTTAATTATTTCTGAATATGCAACTCTCGAAGATCAAGATAATGTAGTGACCAATCGTGAATGTGCTTACAAATATTTAGTCTATTTGATCGGACTGAAAAATCCTCATCCATCACCATGACATTTTCGAAAAATCTCTCAATTTTTGATTCCAAAAATATTGCTGTATTGACAAAGTTTGAAACTCCCTGAGCGTCATTTGTCAATTGCTGAGCAGCATCCCAAAGTTTTTTTTCGGCATCATCTCTGAAATTTTTTGAAATTACTGCATTCAAATTGACATCTGAATTTTTTGCCCAAATATTGAGTGGTCTTTGNAGTGCCTCAAGGGCTTTCTTGAAGGCTTCGTTTTTAAATTCTCTCATCAATTGCTCCCCAAGTTCCAATTGTGAAGCTGGAACTAAACTACCCTTCTCTAAGGCAAGAATAAGATCTGTTTGAAACNCATATTGTTCCTGAAGCAGATATCTTTGTCTTTGTTGAAGAAATTCTAGCAATTGTTTTTGAATGGCTGACCAGTCCAGTTCCAGAGACTGTTGATCTTTAAGTATTCCTAATGATTGATCGATCAGATAATTCAGACTTAAGGGCAGTTTAAGCCTTAAGATCAGTTGTAGAATTCCTTGTGCGGCCCTACGCAATGCAAAGGGATCAGCTGCACCCTTGGGAATTTTCCCCAGTGAAAAAGCACCCGATAACGAATCAATACGATCGGCCAATGCAACTGGCCAAGTGATTGGGTCTTGAGGAAGTTGATCGTCTGCATTTCTTGGCCAGTAGTGCTCTCTGATCCCTCTGCAAACCCCCTCAGACTCCCCTAAAATTGTTGCGTACCTCTCTCCCATGATTCCCTGCAATTCAGGGAATTCATAAACCATTTTCGTTTGCAAATCGAACTTACAGAGTTTGGCGACTCTTTTTGCTTCGCACTGTTCTTTTTGGTCCAGCATAAGAACTTTGGAGAATCTTTCAGTTATCAATTGAATTCTCTCTGTACGATCTTGTTGACTGCCTCTATCAGGGAAGAAGATCGCGTTAGCTGCTTTTTTTTCGAAATCAACCAAAGCCACTTTTTGGTCTTCCTGGTAGAAAAAGCGTGCATCACTCAGTCTAGCCCTGATTACCCTCTCATTTCCCTGCCGCACTGTATCCAAACCGTGTTCGTTTCCGTTTCGGACGGCAATAAAGTACGGGAGAAGATTGGTGCCATCTTTTTCATATACGGGGAAATACCGCTGGTGAACTGCCATTGAGGTCACAAGAACCTCGTTGGGCAGTTCTAAAAAAGCTTCTTCAAAACTACCAACCAAAGCCGTAGGCCATTCTAGTAAATTAGTCACTTCCATCAGCAGTAATGGATCAATTTCAATACGCCATTTGTATTTTCTCTCGAGTTCCTGAATTTGTTCTTCTATTCTTGCACGACGCTTAGAAGGCGAAGCAATCACCCATCGATCTCGAAGAGATTTCTCATATTGGTCTGCCTGATCAATGGTAAAAAAGTCTTTGCTAAGAAATCGATGTCCAAAGCTTCGATTGCCGCTTCTCACCATTTCGAGTCCAACAGAAATAACTTCACTATTCCAAAGGCAAGTTAACCAACGGATTGGACGGACAAAGCGTTGGCGGTAAGATCCCCAGCGCATATTTTTTGGGAAACGCAGAGCATGAATCCATTCCAAAATCGATGCTTCTAGGATTTCCTTTGTCTGTCTTCCCTCTAAATGCTTGATAGCGTAAAGATATTCCTTGCCTGAAAAATCTCGAACTTCTAGTTTTTCGGAATCAATTCCATTTTTCTTCGCAAATCCAAGAGCAGCTTGTTTCCATTGGCCCTTTTCATCCTTGGCCATTTCAATGGGCGGACCCTTGATTTCCTCAATTCGATTAGCTTGTGATGCTGGCAAATTACGGACAAGCAGTCCAAATCGCCTTGGCGTCCCAAAAATCTCAATTTGACCGCTCAAATTTTGCTGTTGGAGGGTTTTTGTAACAAGTTCTCTGAGTTGTTCAATTGATGGTTGGATCATCGAAGCTGGAACTTCCTCGAGTCCAATTTCCAGTAAGAATGAATTCAAACCGCCTCCTTGGGCGCTAGCTGTTCAACCCAAACCTGAGCCGCAGCGCGATCTTTCATCAGAGGGAAACCAAGTTTTCGTCTTTCCTCCAAAAATAATTTGCAAACCCGTTGTGTCAGTGACCTCACCCGGCCGATATAGCCAGCCCTTGCTGAAACACCGATCGCTCCACCAGCATCTAAAAGATTGAACGTATGAGAACACTTCAAAACATAATCAAAAGCTGGGAACACGAGGGTGCTTTCAAGTGCTCTGCCTGATTCCTGTTCATACTCATCAAACCAGCGGATCAATTGGTCCGCACCAGCAATCTCAAAGGTATATTTCGAGTGCTCATATTCGGGATGTCTGAAAATCGCTCCGTAGCTTACACCCTCAGTGAATTCAATATCGAAAACGTTCTCTTTATTTTGTAGATAGGTTGCCAAGCGTTCCAACCCGTAGGTTAATTCCGCAGCAACAGGATAACATTCAAGCCCTCCAACCTGTTGAAAGTAGGTGAATTGAGTCACCTCCATTCCATCGAGCCAGACTTCCCAACCCAGCCCCCAAGCTCCTAGGGTAGGAGCTTCCCAATTGTCCTCAACGAAACGTATGTCATGCTCTAGTGGATCAATCCCAAGGCGATACAATGAGTCCAAGTACAATTCCTGAACATTTTCTGGAGACGGCTTAAGGATGACTTGATATTGATGATGTTGATACAGCCGATTTGGATTCTCTCCATACCTACCATCGGCTGGTCTTCTGGAGGGTTCTACGTAAGCAACATTCCACTCTTCGGGACCAAGAGTACGAAGAGTGGTCATCGGATTCATCGTACCCGCCCCTGTCTCAATGTCATATGGGTTCATCAACAAGCAGCCCTGCTCGTCCCAAAATTGGTGCAGGGTCATGATCATGTGCTGTAAAGTGGGAGCTTTGTTCATTCGGTTCTAAAAAGTTTTAATGAAAGTTTTCGGGCATCAAACAACATCCTCACCGGCGCCTGCCATGATGAGTTTCCCTTCCTCCTCTAGCTTTTTCACGATCTTAATAATTTTCTGCTGGGCGGTTTCAACGTCTGAGACTTTGACTGGTCCCATATTTTCAAGGTCATCGTTCAACATTTCTGCAGCTCTTGTAGACATTGACTTCATAATCAATTCACGGACAGCATCACTGGCTGTCTTCAGAGCCATTGCCAAATCAGCCTTGTCAACATCCTTCAGCACTGTTTGCATCTGCTTGCTATCAATCAATGTCAAATCTTCAAAGGTGAACATCAGCTCACGTATTTTTTCAGCTAGATCCGGATTAGATTCTTCGATTGTTGAGAGAATTCTTGTTTCAGAAGCCTTGTCAATGGAGTTTAGAATCTCAGCCACCGGTGCCACCCCACCAACCTTGGTAACCATACTGCCCGCTTGTTTCATTTCATCCGAGAGAACCTCGTTGAGTTCGTTCACAACGCCAGGAGGAATACTGTCCAGAGAAGCGATTCTATAGACAACATCCGCCTGCAAGTTTTCTGGTAAGGTTCTGAGCACTCCTGCTGCTTGGTCGATATTTGTAAGATAAGAGATAATCAGAGCAATGGTTTGAGGATGTTCAGTGCGGATGTAATTCGAAATCATTACTGGATCCATGTATTGTAGGGCATCTAACCCTACATCTTGGTCAGACGCATTCATCGTTCCAGTCAATTCCTTAGCTTTATCTGCTCCCAGAGCAGCATTCAGAGCATTTTTCACGAAGTCTGGTGAAGCCATTAAATCTCCACCACCTCCATCCGAAATAGATTGTCTGTAAAATTCTTCTAATACTTGATCTAGCTCCTCCGAAGAAATGTCATTGAATCGAGTCATGTAGTAGCCGACTTGCTGAATCTCAGCTTCCTCCAAGTTCTTCATGACTTCTGCCGCTCCCTCTTCGCCTAGTGCCAGTAAAAGGATTGCAGCTTTTTTAGGACCAGTGAGTTTACCTACTGCCATTCAACCTCCATGTCTTGGCATAAAGAATACAACCACTATCCAAGTGGCATCATTGAGAAACTAACAAAGATTTTTTCAGGAAAGATTCTACACTTTAAACCCAAAAATTGTAAGCTTGTTGGCGCTTTTTGGGGCCAGCAAGGGGCACAACTACTGCATTTTGAGGCAAAATCAAATTAGATTCTTTCTGGTTAACCATGAGACTTTTACTACTGATCCTTCTTTTTTTCAATCTCTCAAGTATTCTGCAAGCGCAAACATACGACACCTCTTATTCTGAGTTGCGTCGACCTGGGCAGGCAGTTAGAAACCTTGGCATGGGAAATACTGGGGTTGCGCTGAGCGCCGACGAGTCTGCATTGTATTACAATCCAGCTGGATTGGGTGGTGTTGATAGTTTGATGTTGAACCTGAACATTTTGCTGGAAATTCCAGCTATTAGTGAATTGCAGTCTAGCCAGGAAAAACTTAGTGATGGAGCTTCTGTTTCAATAGATCTCTTGCATATACGATCGTTGAACTCATTTAGCTTTATTTTACCTTTTGGTGATTGGTTCACTGTCGGCGCAATTTATTCCCTCGAGTATGCTTATGATTTTTCAGCTACTGTTGATTCCTCAGGAGCATCAAGTCAAGAACAGGCGGTAAACACCATAAAGAATAGCAACATTGGGTTAGGCATGCGTGAGGATGGCATGTTGCGGTACGGCTTAGCTGTGGCACCAGGAACAGGGCAATGGATTTTTGGGGTCCAGCAAAACACAGTTACAAGAAGAGAACAGCCATTTACGACGGTAGCTTTTGAGGATATCACTGAAGATGTGATCAGTGTTGCTGATCTGACTCAACTAAATACTCTTTTAGTCCAAGCAGCAGCAAATGGTGCTGATAACCTTACACTCGCTGACGCCCTCTTCATAGACAATGTTACTACTCAGATTCAAAATTTGGACGTCCAAAAACTTGCTGAAAAAATAGAATCCAAATTTGCATGTTACACCTCAAAGAAGATTGCAAATTCCTACAGTGTTGGTTTCCAGCGACGGGCAGTTTCAGCTTCATGGCTGAGGATGACTTTTGGAGGGGTTGCTCATAACGTCGGACATCTTGATTTTGGAAGCTCTGATAATTGTCCGAGGTCCCATATGCCAGAATATGACATTGGTTTCTCAGCACAACCAAAGTTTGGCCCCATACGCTTTCTCTTCGCAGCTGATCTTCGTGATTTTACCTACGCTAACGCAAATGACACCTACTGTTTTGAAAACAAGGGAAGTCCTGGATGTCTGCAGAAGAGATTTAATTGGGGATGGGAATTAGGTTTTCTTCCAATTGATTCAGGTGCAAGCTTCGTTTCGGTGAGAGGTGGTGTCAATCAAAATCGACCGACTTGGGGTGCTGAAATCAACCCATTTATTTTTTTCCGTTTTTTCACAATTGAATATGCACATTACACTGAAAGCATGGGGCAAGAAGCTGGCGACAAGACAAATGCTCGTGATGTGATTCAGCTTCGATTTGCATTCTGAGCCGGACTACAAAATCTAGTGAGTTGAATACTCCATCGAATGACACTAGTTGCTGCAATCCTACCAGCTGCCGGCCAAGGCAGGCGAATGGGAGCTAATCAAAACAAATTATTCCTTCCACTGAATGATTCAAGCGTACTAGAAGAGACACTCCGAAAAGTAATTAGTCACCCACAGATCTGTCATATTTATCTGGTTTATGCTCAAGAGGACCAAAAATTTTTAAACTCTTTACGCCCACTCCCTGATCTGACTCTCGTTATGGGGGGAGAGAGACGTCAAGATTCTGTTGCAGCAGCGCTAACACAAATTCAAACAGATCGTTTGGTTGAAAGAGTTATCGTGCACGATGCAGCAAGACCACTCTGTTCGACAGAGCTTATCAGTAGGGTCATCCGAGCGCTGGAGCATTATCCAGCTGTTATTCCTGTCATTCCATTGAAGGACACAATTCGCCAAATTAATGGGGATCAGGTGAAGATGGTAAATCGACAAGATTATGTAGCGACTCAAACCCCACAAGGGTTTCATTTATCACCTTACTGGCAAGCGACACTTCAGTCTCAGAAAGAAGATTGGGACGTTACAGATGATGCCTCTCTAATTGAGAAAACTGGGATACCCATACATTTTATACCTGGAGAGGAAACAAATCTAAAGATCACAACACCTCTAGACCTGGAGTTTGCAAGGTTTCTTTCAAATCATCCCTTCAACCAATAGACTCACTACATTTCATGATTTTACACTTGTTGCGGATTCACAAGTTCCTCACAGCATTGATTCTGCTATGTTTTTTTTCAGTAATTTTCCCAGTTTTTGCCCAAGAAGATTCTGCAGTTGATAATGCTACGGTAGAAATGCGGTCACGATTCGAGGCCCTTTCCAAGGACGTCTCAATCAACTTACCCCCCACCCTGATTCTTCAAGAATTTATAAAAATTATTGCCATTGAAACCAACACAGTTTTTCTTTACGAAGAGAAAAATCTACGTGGGCAGATGTCAATCACGGCTCCTCCAAATCTAAAAGTTTCTGCAAAAGACGCGCTGTATTTCTTCGAGAAGATTCTTCAGACCCAAGGGCTTGCTCTAGTACCCAGACCCAAAAGTAACGTCGTTGAAATTCTTCCTGCTGCTGAGGCCAGATTTCTCAGACTTAACATCTCACAAGAAGTACCCCTAGACACTCAACAAGAATTTGTGATGCGATTGATCAGCTTCAAACATGCTGATCTTAAAAGAATACAAGCGACACTACAGCCGATCTTCTCAAAAGCTGGAGCCATGCTTCTCTATGAGCCCTTAGAGATGCTAATCGTTTTGGACAATGCTGCAAACGTGGAACGGATCGAAGAAATCATTGAAATGTTGGATGTTCCAGAGCCAGAAGGCGTTGGACAGGCAGTCACACTTTTTACACCAAAACATAGTGATATTAAAGAGTTACATAAAACTGTTACAGATCTTTATGCTAATTTGCAGCGCAGTGGTAAAGCAATCACATTCAAGCTAGTTATTGAAGAGCGAATGAACGCTCTCTTCATTGTTGCAAATAAACCCGTTACAGAAGAATTGGTAAGTTTCCTAGAAAAAATCGATGTGCCTGTTGAAGGCAAACAAATGACTATTCAAAGGCTCCGATTCCTAAAACCTCAGGAAGTGATAGGCTTACTACAGACTGTTTTCCCGAAAACAGCTTCTGTGCAACTAGTACCCTTTGAGCCTATGAATGCTGTAGTGATCCTTGCCAGTGCAATCAGTACGGGAAGCGCAGTCAGCTTGATTGAGCAGTTGGATGTAGAGAGAGAGAGAGGTGTTGAAATAACGATACATCCAGTAAGTTATGCTGAGGCAGGACCACTCGGACAACTCCTGGCAACAATTTTCACTGACCAGATTGTTCAGGGGCAGGATAAGGGGGAAACTGCGAAATCAAGTCCTGTTAAAATCATCCCAGAAACGAGACTGAATGCTCTTATAATTCTTGCAGATGGATTCACTACTGACCGTGTTATAGAACTTGCTGAGCGTCTAGATATTCCTCAACAGGCAGCTGGAGATGTCTTATACGAATTAGTACCTCTAAAGTTCACCCGTGCTGACACTATGTCAGGTCTACTGACTAATGTTTTCTCAGAAATCAAAGTAGTTGAAAAAGAAGGAGAGAAAAAGAGCCAAACAACTGATTCCTTTAAGATAATCCCTGAACCTCGATTAAACGCTCTCATTGTTATTACTGATCAGAAAAAACTCTCACAGCTCAAAAGTCTCCTGGGAATGCTAGATGTTTTCCAAGAGGAAGACAGGGCTCAGAGCAACTTCCGTTTGTACGCGCTAAAACACGCAGTTGCCAAGGACATGGCTCCATTGCTACTTGAACTGACAGGAAGAATTCGTGAGATAGCAACGCAAACAGAAGCTAAAAATAAAGAAACTGCTGATGACAAACCAAGTCAAGCTGTCGAAACAAGTGGAGAAATCTCCATTACATCTGACGAGGCAACCAATTCCTTGCTAATTTTTGCACCACCTGAAACGTTACCTACGCTCGAAGAGATTATCTCAAGGCTAGATGTGCCTCGCTTACAAGTTTATGTTGAAGCAATGCTGATGGAAATCACATTGACCAAAAGTCTTGATTTGGGTATCAACTGGCGAGTTGCTGGCGAAGATGATGGTCGAATTAGTACCGGCGGATTCCCAGGAACAACACCATTTAACGCCACCACAGCTACAGCAGCTGGTCAAAACTCGGCTTTTGGGGTTGTTGGTGGTGAAATTGAGTTTGGTGGTCAACAATATTTTAGTTTTGGAGCCTTCATAAGGGCCACTCAACAAGACCAAGATGTTGATATTCTTGCAAATCCTCAGATCATGATGCTTAACAACGTTTCTTCAAGCATCAATGTCACAACGAACACTCCGGTTTCTACTAGAACCGTAACGAATAACAATGGAGTCACCACTACCGAAACTGAATTTAAAGACATTGGGATTAAACTAACAATTAAGCCTCAAATTAGTGGTGAAGATAGCATTCGTCTCGAGATTCAACAGGAATCAAGTAATATAGTAACAAGTGGGGCAACAAGTGCGCAGACAGCCATCACAACTTTTAAGAGAGAGTTGAGCACTACAGTGGTTACCAGAGACAATGAGATTGTAGTGTTGGGTGGCTTAATCAACGAAACTCGACGGAATTCAGCAAATTCAGTCCCAGGATTTCGAGATTTACCTTTAATTGGAGGACTTTTTGCCAGCAGCAGTGATACGACAGATAAAACAAATCTTCTGCTTTTTATAAGACCAAAAATAATTCGAACCCAAGATGACCTCAGAAAAGTCACCCGAGGCGCAAAATCAAGGTATGAATCTTCAAATGCTGGAAATACAGCCGAGCAACTTATGAAAGAGATGAATCTTGACTGAGTGGGAAGCTATTCCTGCATTGGGGATCTACCCAGATCGCGAGAAACCCCTCGAAGTTAAGATTGAAGTATTTGAGGGGCCGCTTGAACTTTTACTCCATTTGATTCGTAAGAAAAAAGTTTCAATCGATGAAGTCCGGTTGGCAGATCTCACTGCAGCTTACCTAGGTTATATCCGTGCGTTACAAACTGTTGATTTAGACATCGCAGGTGAGTTCCTCGAGATTGCTGCCACATTAATTCTTATTAAGTCTAGAACCTTGCTCCCAAGGCCACCAGTCACGGAGGAAAGTGATGAGAGAGAAGATCCAGAAGAAACGCTTCGACGACGTTTGATGGAGTATCAACGCTTTAAAGATGCAGCTTATGCCATTGGAGCAAGAGATTGGCTAGGCAGAGACGTATTTCCACGTGGAGAGGACAATCTTGAGGAGTCTGTCGAAAAGGCAGATGAGATTAGGGAAGTTCAAACTTTATCAGAGGAGGTTTCTCTCATTGACTTATTGAATTCCTTCAAACTGGTTATGCAAAGGCGTCCGAGAATCCATCACCACCAAGTTGAACCAGAAAGATACCGAATCGAAGATAGAATCATTGATCTGCTAAACATGTTCCAGACCAAGGCTAGCCTCTCATACGAGAATCTCTACCCAAGATCTCATAATAGATCCCATCTTATCCTTACCTTCCTTGCAGTCTTGGAAATGCTGAAGCATCACTTGATTCAAGTCGTACAATCAGAAACTTTTGGTCCAATTCACTGTCTACCCCACCCAGATTTGGAAAAGACTCTGCAGATGTGGCGTCAATCCGAGAGCTTGTAGTTATGAAGCATTATTGCAGTGAATACTCGCTTAATTTGAATGAGCCAATGGGAGGAACTGCTGGTCACGCAAAGCACTTCTTCTTCATTACTTGGCCAAAAACGAAGTGGGGACAAAAAGCCTTTCAAGATTCAGATGGAGATTGGACATCTCAATACTCAGAGTGGAAAGATAGTCAGGCGGAAATACATGGTGGAATTTTAACCAGATTGATTCAGCACCCAAATCAAACAACCTCTGAAGGCTTAAAAATATTTTCTTATCCTGAGGGGGTTCTTTACGAAAACATTCCAATCGAAGCGGTGTTTGAAGTATTGGAAAATCATCTCAAGGGTAGCTACAAAACATACTCACCGAAGGCTCTTTCAAGCAATAAACAACTGTTTGTCTGCACCCATGGCAGGCATGATCAATGCTGCGCGAAATTTGGACAGAAGCTTTTCGACACCCTAAGAGAATCAATTTCCAATACAGACCCTTCTATCGAAATTTGGGAATCATCACACCTTGGTGGGCATCGCTTCGCACCAACAGTGCTGGACATGCCCAGCGGTAAGATGTACGGCAGAGTAGAAACTAGTTTGATAAATGCATTACTCTACGAAGATTTACCTATTGAATTTCATCGAGGAAATGTCTTTCTCCCGGCTTGGCTTCAAGTAGTCGAACTAGAAATCCGAAAATATCTCAAAGATCGGCAATTGAACGGTGAAATTCAAATCACTCAAGAAGTGTTTCCAACAAAAAATTCTTTTGAAGCTCACTTCTGTTTAAAAGAAAAACCCAAAGTTAATTGGAAATTGAAACTATACCAGCAAGAATTTGGTGGCCCAAACTCTTGTAAAGAACTAAGTGCTGATAAGCCTCGCTTTCTTTGGGTCAAAGACAATATTGAGGAAATCAGGATCGACAATTAAGGAGCCCTGAACATGGCAGACATGTCCCAAGATGATTTAGATTCTATTTTTGGGGGAGAGGAAGGTGCTGAACCGCCTCCTGCAGAAGTAAGTTCTGAAGAAAGTGTTGAGAACCTCTTTGGGGGAGGTGACGATGATGGCGAAAGCGCTTCAGTAAACACAGAAAGTTCTTCAGTCGATGACTTTTTTGATGGTCAAGAAGCTGAGAACTCCAGTGTTGATGCAGGAGCAACTGATCTTGATTCATTAGCGGGAGCTTCAGAAAACACAGCTACTGTCAGCGGAGTGGATTTAGGCAGTTTTGGACCCCCTGGAGATTCTGCCGACCAATTAGGTAACATGGACAGCATGCTGAACATGGTCGATGAACAGACGGGTGAAGCAGAAGATGATTCTCCACCGCCTAATGTCGACGTAAATTTCCTTATGGAAATGCCTCTAACTGTCACTTTCGAAGTTGGTCGTGCAAAGATGAGCATCAGTGATTTGCTCTCTTTGGGTCAAGGTTCCGTTCTAGAATTGCACCGCTTAGTCGGGGAAGACCTTGACGTATTTGTGAATGGTAAACTCGTTGCGCGGGGTGAGGTAGTAGTTTATAAAGAAAAATTTGGTGCAAGAATCACAGAGATCATTTCCCCGACCGACCGTGTGAAACGAATGGCAGGCATGGATCGTTATCGGTAACGATCATAGGCTCTGTGCTGTCTTCGTCTTTGGTTCACGTACAGCTCAGCCGTTCCCCTCGAAACAAGCTCATAAAGGATTGCCTCCTTATTAGGGCGCGCACGTAGGATTCGTCCTAATCTTTGAACATGTTCCCTTGTACTACCGCTTCCTGATACCACGATAGCCACATTGGCTTCTGGGACATCGACACCTTCGTTTAGAACCTTCGAAGTCACCAAAGTAGGATAAATCCCTTCTCTAAATTTTTTGAGCAGTTGATCTCTTTCTGTTGACTTGGTGTGATGGGTCAGTACGGGTAGTAAAAATTCACGTCCAATCTTGTAAGCCATTTCATTATCTTGGGTGAATAAAATCACTCTGTCATCAATATGTTGTGTCAAGAGTTGCCAGACTTTTTGGAGTTTTGTCCCAGAAGCCTGGCTTAATTTCTTCTGAGCCAAATAAGCCTGAAAAGCCTCTCTCCCCTCAAGACTGCGACTGCTTTTAAACAAGAAGTTTTGCCAACCGTTGGGTTCATCAAATCGAATTCTCTCTCTTCGAATGAAGTTTAGAAATATATTTCTTAATTCTTGATATTCTTCGAGTTCAGAAGTTGTGAGTTCAATTTCTATGGTTTGAACTCGATATGGCGCCAGAGTACGACCTTCTAGTTCATCAATATGAACTTGATAAACCAAGGGTCCACAGATTTCGTAAAGAAGAGTTTCCTTGCCATCTGACCTCTCCGGGGTTGCTGTTAGGCCAAGACGAAATGGAGCTATTGAGGCTAGAGCAGCATATTGAAATTGATGCCCTGGCAGGTGATGGCATTCATCAAAGATTAAAAGGCCATATCGATTACCGTAATATTCAACCTGGAGTAGAGCAGAATCATAAGTACTCACAGTCAGTTGTTCCCACTCTTTATAGCCACCACCCACTCGACCAACCTTCATCCCAAAAAATTGCTCTAATAAGCCATGCCATTGCTGCATCAGATCAATCGTGGGCACATGAACTAGTGTTGGACGTGACGTTTTAGAAATACAGAGCATCGCTAGCATCGTTTTACCAGCTCCAGTGGGCAGAGTAACAACTCCCCGCTTTCCTGCTTGAAGCCAGTGATCAAGAGCTTCCTGTTGATAATTTCTTGGAGTTATTTTTTGGGAAAGATGAAAACTGGTAGGCTCAAATTCTTTGGCATTGTCTAGAAATGGGATACCTTCTTTATGGAAATATAAAGCAATATCGTAGTAGTTGTTGGCAGGAGCACGATAAGAAAGAACTCTTTCATCCCATTTGAGTTGGGAGAAAGTTTTTCGGAGCGCCGTTGGTAGGTTTTTAAGAAGTAGTGTCCCCCGATCGAAAAAAAGTTCGACAGTGGACAAATTCAGTTAGGGAGGATTGGTTGCTGAAGATTTTTTTCGAGAATCGCCATTCCATTGCTAACATCTAAGGGGACACCGTGAGTCACACATGCGGTTCCGAGAGCATACAATACTCTAAAGAGATTGTGTGCTCTACACTGTTCCCCCATCTGCCCAATGCGAACAATGTCTAACCCAAATGATCCAGAAATTTCGACTTGGAACATATCCACCATTGATTTTCTAATTTTCGCACTGTCGACACCATCGGGCAGCTTGATAGCAACTACAGAGTTCAATCTGTAGCTTTCTGGAATGAATAATTCCAAACCCATTGCTTCGATACCAGCTTGCAAAGCCTTTGAACTGACAAGATGTCGTTGAAACCGCTCCGGCAATGTCTCGTCACAAATCTGCCGAAGTGCCTCGTGCAGTGCTAAAATTCCCGGAACTGGGGCAGTATAGTGATATTGTTGATGACCCCAGAACTTCTGAGACCTAACAGCATCAAAACACCAGTGTGGCTGCCGAACTGATCTTTTCTCAAGAAATTTCCAAGCATCTTCAGAAAAGGCAATCACTGACACACCTGGAATGGAAGAAAGCCCTTTTTGGCCCCCGGAAATCGCTGCGTCCAATCCCCACTGATCCATCTCCATGGGCATTGTTGTTAAAGTGCAGACTGTGTCCCCTATCACCATTGCCCCATTTTCCTTGGCAATCCTGGCAATTTCAGCAAAATCTACAGTCTTGACTCCACATGAAGTTTCCCCCTGAACCATTGTCAAAACATCATATTTCTTTTTTTTGAATGCTTCTTCAACCATTTCTGCGTTGATTGGGCTAGCATCTGATCGTTCAATATAGTCTACCTCCGCTCCAACCCCTTCTGCCATTTCTCCCATTCGACCGCTGAAAGTACCTGCTTTTAAGACGAGTACTTTACGACCTGGCCAGAGGAGGTTCGTAATAGCCATTTCAATGGATGCCGAGGCAGGGCCTGACACTCCCATAATTTTATTACTCTTCGTTTGGTAAGCATACGCAGCCATTACTTTCAGATTCTTGATGACTCGGTCCATCGTCTCACCAAGGTGATTAATCACTACCCCATTTGCTCTCGAAACCGCATGAGATATCGGAACTGGTCCAGCTCCCATCAGCAGTAAAGGCTCACTTGGTAAAATATTTGACAATGGCTCGGTAACAGGAGGCTTGATTATACAGTCCTGATTAAATCCAGAATTCATTTCACACCTTGTTCAAAAAACGATTCAAGCATCCATTGTTTTGGGAACTAAATCTAGTTGGAGCAAAGAATAAGGAATCTCCCATGGAAAAGACAAAATTTGTTCTTCGGTATTCTGCCTAAAGAACAGTAGATGAATTCCAAGAAACTGTTCATGCATTGTGAGAGAAACATCACATCCCATATTCTCTACATCTAGTGAGGCTTCGGCAAGTGAACTACTGCAAAGATCCATTTCAAATACTGCCGGAATTATGCCGACCAAGAAAGCTCTGCTCCTCTGGTCCATGATACAAATCTGCTGATGAGCATGGCTTCTCAAAAATTCCGTAAGCAAAGCACGATTCCATCTAATCTCTTTCATAGACGAGATCGCATGGAGATTTGCACAGCAAGATAGCCAGCAAGAAGGCCATCTTCATAGTTAAATAGTGGATCTTTTATAAGATTAGGAAAATCTTGGGGATTCCGAAGATCTTCAGGGGTTAGACCAGGTAGGATCTCTCTAGCAATCTTGAGCAGCTTCTGTCGCTGAAACTCAATCATTTCTTGCAGTCTTGTCTCAGCGAATGCTTCTACGTTCATTGATTATGAAATTACTTAAGTTTCAAGCAACTTTCTCAACCTCAATTACTCTTCGTAATTTTGCTCGCAATTTCAAAATAATTTTTGTGTGCAGTTGAGATACACGTGCTTCACCAACACCCAGAACAGCTGCAACCTCTTTCATGTTGAGTTCTTCAACATAATAAAGAGAGAGGATTGTCTGTTCCCTCTCTGATAACTCCTCGATTGCCCCTTGTAAACGGCATTTGAGTTGGTGCATTGACAACTCTGAAAAGGGATCTGAGCCATCTGGATCTCGGAGGATATCCAATAGACTCTGGCCTTCCTCATCTTCACCCCCTCCTCCCAAGTGATCTAGTGTTACCAGAGAGAGTGGGTTAGCATGGGCAACAAACTCATGATACTCATTCAAAGGCATCTCAAGCTTGGTTGCCATCTCAGAATCAGAAGGTTCTCTTCCTAATGTGCTGCATTGCTCATTCCAAGTTTTCTCCCATTCCGTAGCCGCCGCACGAACTCCTCTGGGTACCCAATCCAGAGCCCGTAATTCATCGAGAATACTTCCTTTAACTCGGTACTCAGCATAGGTTTGAAATTGAATGTCTCTCGAGGGATCAAACTTGTCTACCGCATCTAGAAGACCGATCATGCCAGCTTGATAGACTTCCTCAGGATCAACTTCTGGAGGAAACCTACTTGCCATTCGGCTTACAATCCGCTTGAGCAGAGAGGCGTATTTTAGTACGAGTTGCTCTCGGCTTTGTTGAGATTTGTCGGCATAGGGGTTTGCTTTCACTGCCTTCCTTGGCTGAGTAAGATCTTCAGCTTGTACGCCAACTTATTAGACGTTCCCAAAAACTTGGAGTTCTTTGTCGATTAACATTGTCTGGTTGCTCAATATACTCTGGGCTTTCAGCAACAGCAGCTTTGTGGATTTTTTCAATTTCTCTGGCTATCGAAACAAGACATCTTGCAGCTGGGGCTTCAGGAAAAGAATGTAGTAATGGACGTTGTGTTCGTACTGATTTAACCAGTAGGGGATCTTTTAGAATATGCCCCATGAAATCAATCTCTGTCTTTAAAAAATCTCGGGTGACTTTTTGAAGCCTCTCGTAAACCTGTCTCCCTTCGGCGGGTGATACAACATTATTAGCAATTACCCTAAATGTATTAATCTGGTATCTCGTCACCATTATTTTGATTAGAGAGTATGCATCTGTCATCGAAGATGGTTCTGGGGTAGCTACAATCAGAACCTCGTCAGAATTGGCAACAAATCTCAGTGTGTGGGGAGCGATACCCGCACCAGTATCAATTACCAAATAATCAATTTCTCTTTCAATTTCTCCGAGTTTTCTGAACAGATGGACCTGTTGATCACGATCCATTTCAGTCATTTCCACCACGCCTGAACTTGCCGGTAAGATTTTTATATCTCCCGGGCCATCCAAAATAATATCGTTGATGCTCTTTTCCCCAGAGAGTACGTGTTCAAGAGTGTACATTGGGGTTAGGTTTAATAAAACATCAATATTTGCTAGGCCGAGATCTGCATCAAGCAGAAAGACCTTACGCCCCATTGACGCCAAAGCAATTGAAAGGTTAATGGAAATATTCGTTTTCCCTACACCACCCTTGCCACTGGTAATGCAAAGTACCTTTACTCGGGTGGAATCCGACGTAGTTGTATTTTCCCCGACAATCCTTCGTAAAGAACTTGCCTGGTCGTTCATTGAGCGCTTTCTTACAATGGGGATATGGTTGTATTAGCTCAATTACCAGAAATATTGAGCATCAAATCCACCAAACGCTCTTTCGTAGCGACTTCAATGTCTTCAGGGACCTTCTGACCAGTGGTCAAGAAAGAGATTGGTTTCTTGAAACGGATGGAGTGATTGAACATGGATCCATATGAAGAACTCTCATCAAGTTTTGTGAAGATCACACTATCAATCGGTATAACCCCAAAACGGCGAGTAATTTCGTTGAGATCGCTGTCTTTAGTTGTCGAACTCAACACCAAAACATTGTGTAGCCTTCCTCGCTCATCAAAAAGTTCTCGCAATTCAAACATTTGTGACTCGTCACGCTGCGAACAACCGCCAGTATCGATGATGATCACATCGTAATCTGAATAGCTTGCGATTGCGCGGTCTAAATCCGCCTTATCAGATACAATACTAAGCGGTACATTGATGATTTTGGCGTAAGTTCGCAACTGCTCTACCGCAGCAATGCGAAATGTGTCAATAGTGATCATTGCCACTCTTCGCTTGTAACGAAGCAGTTGTTCAGAAGCGATCTTAGCAGCCGTAGTTGTTTTCCCAACACCCGTTGGACCTATCAGTGTAAAAATCTTTTGTGGAGCGGTAATGCTCTCAACCCCTCTAGTAGTCTTAACAATTTTCATGAGCATTCTTGCTATGAAAATTTTTACATAAGAGAAATTTTGAAGATCATCTTCTGCAATATTTTTCTGAGCTTCCAACATCAATCTTCTAGCAAACTTCTCTTCCATTCCACTGAAGCGAAGCTGTTGGTACAGTACCATTAAATTTTCAGGGAGATTGAGCTCATCCATTTGCCCTGTTCTGGAAGCTAGAGAATGCAGCATGTAGCGCATTTCTCCCAACTCTTGTTTCAATTGGGCAACAGTTTGTCCTTCATAGCTGGCTGTACGATCTCCAAGATTTTGAATCAGTTCCCTCAGATCCTGAATCTCCTGACGAAGCGGCTGCAGGGCTTTGTAGGGATCAGAAGCAGGATTTGACTGTACTGGCTTTGCAGTCGGTGTTGGCATTTCAGGACTTGCCACTGTAGTAGCGCCCTCTGTACGAGGCATTCCATTTACTGTCGCTCGATATCCACTCGCAGTTGCTTGAGATGAGGCCTGTATATTTGGTTTTGCCTGGCTTTTGTCATCTCGGGCAGCAGTCACTTCCAGCATTGTTTTAGCAAATAGACCAAACGCCTTATTCCCCTCTTTCACCTGCCGGGTTGATACAATAACAGCTTCTGGACCAAGATCTTTTTTGATCAACTGCAGAGCTTCTTGTATATTATTCACGCGATAGCGTTTGAGATTCATGTGTCAGTCCGACAAAGGGAATTAATTGTTCAATTCTACCACCCCGAGAGCCTCAATACGGACATCAGGGGCAACTTCATTATGTGATAAGACGACCAAATTCGGAATAAATCGTTCAAGAAGCTTCTTAACGTGGGGCCGAATAAGTGGTGAACAAAGTAGAAGTGGTTGGTAGTTATTTATTTCAAACTGCTCAATCAGCGCTTCAGTATTATTGATAATTAACTGAGCCATATTCGGATTCAAGCCCAAATAGGAACCGTGACCCGTGTCCTGTATGGAAGAAGCAACTTGATTTTCAAGTTCTTGACTCATTGTGATCAGTGGCAGCATTCCATCAGGTGTCTGATACTGCCGTGTTAATTGCCTTGATAGAGCTTGTCGAACATGTTCCGTAAGCAGATTTGGATCTTTGGTCAGGTTAGCAACATCCGCTAATGTTTCCAATATTGTATGCAGATCCCTGATGGAAACTTGTTCTCGCAGAAGATTCTGTAAAACTTTTTGTACCACGCCTAAATTCAATTGCCCTGGAACCAATTCCTCAATAACCTTAGGATTACTTTGACCAAAGGTATCTAAAAGTTTCTGAGTCTCCTGACGGCCCAAAAATTCGAAAGCATGGTTTTTGAGAATTTCAGTGATGTGTGTGGCTAATACTGTTGGTAGATCAACTACGGTATAACCAGCAAATTGTGCTCTTTCTTCATCCTCGGAAGTAATCCAAATTGCGGGCAACCCAAAGGCTGGTTCAACAGTATCCACCCCACCGATTTCCTCGTCAACTTCTCCAGTTTTCATAGCCATGAAGTGCCCTACCATCAATTCAGCACGAGCTACCTCGATTCCTTTGATGGTAATCGAATATTCTCCTGGAGAGAGTTCGAGATTATCTTTGATGTGCATTGGCGGAACGACATAGCCATAATCAGTAGCCATCTGTCTTCGGATAGCTTTAATTCTCTTCAGTAATTCTCCGTCTTGTTCTTCGTCAACTAGTGGAATCAGTCCGTAGCCCAGTTCCAAACCCAACAGGTCAATGGGCAGCAGTGACTCAATATTTTCGGGCTCTTCTTCAATCTCCTGCTGTAGCTTGAGTTGCGCCTGTGCTTCTTCGGCTTGTTGATTTCTGAAATTGTCCTGCCTAGCAAGGTAAGCTAGTCCTCCTGTAATAATCCCTAAGGTTAGAAAAGGAAGAACCGGTAGACCCGGAATAATTGCAAAAGCTAAAAGAAGAGCTGCTGAAACATTTAGGGCCTGAGCATTACTGAATACTTGTTTACCCAGATCAACAGACAGCTTGTTCTCTGCTGATGCCTTGGTAACTGCAATACCGGCAGCAATTGAAATAATGAGTGCGGGTATTTGGGATACCAAACCGTCCCCAATGGTTAGGGTTGCGTAGGTCTCAAAGGCATCACCCGAACTCATCCCAAATTGAGTTACACCTATCAACAAACCACCAAGAATGTTGATCGTAGTAATGATTAAGCCCGCAATTGCATCACCACGAACAAACTTGCTGGCCCCGTCCATTGCTCCATAGAAATCAGACTCTCGCTGCACGTATTGACGTCGTTGACGTGCTTGCGTTTCGTCAATGAGTCCAGCATTCAAATCTGCATCAATCGCCATCTGCTTACCTGGCATAGCATCCAGAGTAAATCTAGCGGCAACCTCTGCAATACGGCCTGCACCCTTTGTAATGACCACGAAATTGATGAGAACTAGGATTAAGAATACGATGATTCCAACAATCTGATTCCCACCAACAACAAATTCTCCAAATGACTTAATCACTGTTCCAGCGGCGTCATAGCCTTTGTTGCCATTCAAGAGGATCAATCTAGTGGAGGCAACATTGAGTGATAGCCTAAAGAGAGTCGCAATTAAGAGGACCGTCGGGAAGGAAGAGAACTCAAGCGCGTTTGCTGTGAAGAGAGCAACGAAAAGGATCAGAACCCCAAGTGTAATACTGAGCGCGAGCAGCAAATCCATTAGAATTTCTGGTAGGGGAACTACCATGATCATCAAAACTGAGATCACCCCTACTGCCAGTAAGACATCAGAATTTCTGGACAAACCGTTCAGACTAGCTGAGTTGCTTCCTACGGCCACCTAATAATTCCCAAAAGAGAAATAACTATTTGATGATAATTTAAAATCACTAATTTGCTGAATTGAATAAATTTGAGGGCAACTTGCAATTTTTACCCCAATATAGGGGTGAATCCGAGCTTTCCGTGGCAAATCATTTTTACCTTTTCCTTCTTCGGAGACGATAAACGTAGGCAAGAATTTCTGCAACTGCTTTAAAGAATCGCTCCGGAATGACCTGTCCAATTTCCACACCTGCGTAAAGATCCCGAGCCAGTTGAGGTCTTTCCAGAATAGGGACATCATTTTGATCAGCTACTTTTCTTATCCTAAGAGCCATATAATCTATACCCTTCGCAACTATTTGGGGTGCATTCATACTCTCTCGATTATATTTCAGTGCTACAGCATAATGAGTTGGATTTACCACAATTGCATCTGCCTTTGGAACTTCCTGCATCATCCGAGCATTCGACATTTCTCTCTGGATTTGACGAATCCTTGCTTTTAATTGGGGATCCCCCTCTGACTGCTTTGCTTCATCCTTAACTTCCTGCTTAGTCATTTTCAACTGTTGTTCGAAATGCCAGCGCTGATACATGAAATCAAAAATTGCAATCGCAATCAGGGCTAAAACCATACGCCCTGTGACTTCGATGATGACAGAGAAATTATAAAATACGATCTGTGCTGGGGTAATCAACGCAAGCGCATTGATCCTCCCCATCTCTTCTTCGAAAGTGATGAAACCAATGAAACCAATGAGCAGTAATTTTGCCAGGCTCTTCAGCAATTCCATCAACCCTTGGGTTCCAAAAATTCGCTTTAGACCCTGAAGAGGACTTAACTTGCTAAATTTTGGAGCAATCGGCTTCAGTGTGAAGCGAACACCGACCTGAAGAATTGATGAAAATATCGCTACAACTACAAGAAGAATTGCAAAAGGGATGAGAGGAATGAGGATTTTGCTGACAGAGGTCGCCATCAGATCATAGAGCACGTTAACATTCATATCTGAACGAATGGGCTCTCTCATGATGTCAGCAAACATACTCTGTGCAGCAGTGAGGATATTCTGCCCCATTACCATGAATGAGAGGGTAGCAGCTGCTAATAATGCGGCTGAGGGCAATTCCTTACTGGAAGCAACCTGACCATCTTCGCGGGCTTTTTCCCGCTTGCGTTCGGTCGGGGCTTCTGTTTTCTCCTGACCATCTTGTTCAGCCAAGGATTCTCCTTGTAAGCTCTAACTACAGAACAGCATCTAAAAGCAATCTTGTGTACTCATGTCTTGGATTGTTGAGTACAACTTCCGTGGGTCCTGATTCCACAACTTCACCTTCTCTCATTACCAAAACCTCATGACAAATTGCTTTTATCACTTTCAGGTCATGCGAGATGAAAAGATAAGTCAGTTTGTACTTTTCTTGAAGGTTCCTCAGTAGATTCAATACCTGCCCTTGAACTGAGCGGTCCAAGGACGAAGTTGGCTCATCCAAAATCAAAAATTGTGGGTGCAAGACCAACACCCGTGCTATGGCAATTCTTTGCCGTTGACCACCTGAGAATTCATGGGGATACCTAAAACGAAGTTCGGGGTTCAGTCCTACTTCCTGCATCACCCCTACAACTCGTTTTTCCTGTTCTTCTGCAGAGATGTCACCATGCAATCTTAAGCCTTCTACGATGATATCACCCACTGACATTCTTGGGCTCAAACTTCCAAAAGGATCTTGAAAAACGACCTGCATTTTTTTGCGGAATGGACGCATTTCAAGACGATTAAGCCCATCCAATTCCTGCTGTTGAAAACTAATTTTTCCATCGCTACTGATCAGACGAAGTAAAGCCATTCCCAAAGTAGATTTACCAGATCCACTCTCACCGACTATTCCGAGTGACCTTCCCTCGCAAATTGAGAAAGTTACGCCATTGACGGCCTTGATATGGTCGACTGTTCTCTGCAGGATTCCACGCTTAATTGGGAACCAAACCTTCAAATTTTCAACCCTCAGAATTGTTTCAGCACCATCCATCATTTCAGCTGGATCACCAGACGGTTCAGAGTCTAAAAGTTGTTTTGTGTATGGCTGATTTGGGTTGGCAAAAAGGACTTTAGTAGTATTAGTTTCCTGCAAGACACCATTGTAGAGAACAACTACTCGGTCTGAATGATGTTTAACTATTCCCAAGTCATGAGTGATCAGGAGAACTGACATGCCCATATCCTGCTGAAGCGTTTTCAGCAAATCCAGGATCTGAGCCTGAATCGTCACATCAAGAGCAGTAGTAGGCTCATCAGCGATTAGTAGCTTGGGATTATTGACCAATGCCATAGCAATCATCACGCGTTGACGCTGCCCTCCTGATAGTTCATGAGGGTAGGATCGCAACCGTTGCTTGGCTTGTGGAATCTCGACTCTTTCAAGCCAGTCCAAAGCCACACTTTCTGCTTTAGACTGACTTACACCATGATGCCAAAGGACCGCTTCGCTTATCTGATGTCTAATCGTATGCAGGGGATTGAGGGATGTCATTGGTTCTTGGAAGATCATCCCAATTTCCTGCCCTCTCACTTGGCACATCCTCGATTCTGAGGCATCAAGTAGATCCTCCTCCCTAAGCCAAATCTTTCCACCACATTGGGCTTGGGGTGGTAAAAGCTTTAAAGCGGCATGAGCAGTCACTGATTTTCCAGAACCACTTTCTCCGACCAAAGCTACTGTTTCCTGTGAACCCACCTCAAAGGAGATTCCTTTGACAGCTTCAACTTTTTGATTGCCTTGTGGGAAGTGGATTGAAAGATTTTCGACCCGAATCATTTTGATGATGCCTGGAGGTTATCCTGATTGATTGGCTGTAACCACGAGCCAGGTAAACCGGCTTCGCTCATAGCGTGGGACACTGGGGCAAAAAGTGGGTGAGGCACTCCGTGGACAAAGCACCAGGCGTAGGGATCTGCCAATTGAACCTCCTCGCCAATTTTGAGCGGGATCCTTGCTTGTCTTTCTACAATCTGAAATGGGGAAATACTTACACGCAGAACTTCATCCTCAGTTCGAACCAGCATATCCTCAGAATTCATATCGTTCAGAATAGATTTTGGTGGTGCGGGAACTAAAAGTTCAGTTCGCTCAAAATTGTTGAGATTTATTAAATAAATCTTTGGTTGATGTTCATTTCCAAGCAGCAAGTTTTCGCTGCTTTTGCTCAAGCTTAGGAAACTTGGAAAATCATTGACTGAGATGCGCTTGAGCATTGATCCATCTTGAACGTTGATAAATTGAACCTCTCCAGCCAGAAGGACTGCCAATTGATCTTCAGCGGCACTTAGAGCAAAGTTCTGTACCTCTGATCGAAAATTAAAACTGCTAAGCAAATTTTGAGAATTTTCCTCAAAAACTTGAATCGTTTTGAGAGAATTTTGATCGACCCTAAAAACAACATTTCTCCGAAGATATTTCCCATCTGGGCTCGCTGGTTTAACTTCTAATTGGTAAACCACCTCTACTTCAACTTGTCCTTGATTTTTCCATTGGGCACAGAAGTAGTCTTTTTTATTCGGGTTGAGTTCACTTTTGGAGTGTACCGTTAAATTTTCATATCTATGGTAACTCACCTCGTCTTCATGGTGGGTATGGATGTCATAATAAATTGGCTCAGAGGCTGTAAAAGTTAAATTCAATCCTTGGTCTTGATAGACCGTCAAACAAACTTCTTCGTTATCTCCAGCAGCCAAGACAAACTGATTTTTTATACTTTCTTCATTATTTGGGATTGCAGTATACCCACCCCATAGAGCCAGAATACCCAAAATAAGAATTTGCATCTTCGTTCTAGGTGAAAATTTAAAAAATTTCATTCTTCGCGCAGTAACTTGCGGATTCCTTCCACCATTTCTTCAGCTTTGTTGGAAGTCCTATAGAGTGCTCGTGTTCTCCCCTGCTGGTCCATGAGATAAATATAGCCAGAATGTGCAATTAGATAGTCAGCCGCTGAATCGGAACGAGTATCCTTTATGTAGGCAGATCCAAACTTCTTTGTGACTGCTTTCAATTCCTCTTTACTGCCAGTCACACCAACAAGTGATGAATGAAAATATGTCAAAAATGGTTTCATTCCTTCCAACGTATCTCTCTCTGGATCAACTGAGATGAAAAGAGGTTGTACATGCTCTACTTCGTTCGGTTCTAGGTTTTCCAGAGCATCTTTGATGGTTGTTAGAGTAATTGGGCATATATCCGGGCAAGATGTATATCCAAAAAAAACCAGTAGTACCTTTCCTCTAAAGCTCTGAGGCCCAATTTTCTTACCTAGGGTACTGTTTAACTCAAAATCTCCCCCAATTGTTTCGTAAACACCTAAACTGACAGCTGTTGAGACAAACGACCATGTACAAAAGAAAGTCAAAAAAAAGAACCGCATCTTAGCAACTTATTAAAGGTTTGGGATTATTCTCGAACAGTATTTACAGCCTGAGTGGAAAGCTCAAGCAACTTGAAATCACAGATAAAATTAATGGCAGCAAAGACTAATGGAAGGGTTGATCTTTGGTAAATCAGCTTTCAGCTGATTTTGAAATGCAGTTTATTTTGGGAGGCATCTAACTGGATTGTCATCCCTGACTGGAGTTCTCCGTCGAGAAGTCGGATTGCGATAGGGTCTTGAACATCTCTTTGGAGGGTCCTTTTCATTGGCCTTGCGCCAAAAACAGGGTCGTAGCCTCGCTGTGCGAGATAGACTTCAGCTGCTTCAGTCATATCTAACTGTATTCCTTGAGAAGTTAGTCGAGTTTGTAACTGCTCAAGTTGCAGCCGACAGATATGGCGAATATGCGACAGCGAGAGGTTTTTAAATGTAATGATCTCGTCAATTCTATTTAGAAATTCTGGTCTAAAATGATTCAATAAAAGCTGCCGAGCTTCTTTCTGAAGATCGTTGACATCTTTCTTTTTACGATCCTCTCGCATCAAATCGTGCCCGATGTTGGTGGTCATAATGATCAGCGTATTACGAAAATCAGCACGTCTACCCTGGCTGTCAGTCAATTGACCATCATCCAAAATCTGGAGGAACAAATTAAAGATATCGATGTGCGCTTTTTCAATTTCATCAAAGAGTAGAACTGAGTAGGGAGATTGGCGAACCTTTTCTGTTAAAAGCCCTCCTTCCTCAAATCCGACATATCCAGGATCTGCACCCAGTAACCTATTCACTGACTGCTTTTCCATGTACTCAGACATATCAAACCGAATCAGAGACTTATCATCATCGAATAAAAAGTTAGCGAGGGCTAATCCTAATTCAGTTTTGCCGACACCAGAGCTTCCCATGAAAATGAATGAGCCAATGGGTCTTTGGGGATCTTGAACACCGGCTCGGCTACGTCGAATAGCACTCGCCACTCGTGACAACGCCTCACTTTGCCCCATGATTCTTTGTACAAGAAATTCCTCCAACCTCACTAGTTTTTCCTTCTCATCCGCAAGCATTCGGTGAATCGGAATTCCTGTTCTTCTGGAAACCACCTGTGCAATATCTTCTGCGTCAACCTCCTCTTTTACTAAACGCTCTTCGCGCCGATTGAGATTAGAATCGGCCTCTTGAAGTTGTGCTTCCAGTTGATCTAAAGTTTCGTAATGAAGTTTGGCTGCTAAATCTAAATCTCCATCACGTTGAGCTTCCCATTCTGCTTGACGAGTTTCTGTGATCGCCTGACGCAGTTGGCGGATCCTCTCTACAAGTAACCGTTCATCCTTCCATTTTCTCTGCAACATCTGCTGTTGAGTCTGCAGCTGCTCAGCTTGGAGGACTAGTGAGTTTCTTTGCTGAATCGATTTCTCGTCTTTCTCACGACGAAGGGTATTTATCTGGTTGAGAATCTGGCTTAGTCTCCTTTCCAGATTATCCAAGGCAATGGGCATGGAGTCCATTTGCAATCGAAGACTAGCAGCTGCTTCATCCACAAGGTCAATCGCCTTATCAGGTAAGAATCGCTCACGCAAGTATCGCTCTGAAAGTTGCGCGGCAGATATCAGAGCATCATCCTGGATAACGACGCCATGATGAGATTGATAGCTTTGCCTCAAACCTCTCAAAATTGTGATTGTTTCATCAATACTTGGTTCACGTACAAGGATAGGCTGAAACCTTCTGGCGAGGGGCGCATCTTTCTCAATATACTTCTTGTATTCTTTTAGGGTTGTTGCCCCAATACACCGTAAGCGCCCCCTGGCAAGTGCGGGCTTTAGCATATTTGCAGCATCGACACTTCCTTCGGCACCACCTGCCCCAACCAACATGTGTAACTCATCAATAAAAAGTAGAATTCGCCCTCTGGATTCCTCAACTTCTCGAATAAGTTGTTTCATCCTTTTCTCGAACTCACCTCTGTAGGTAGTACCTGCAATCATTGTGGCCAGATCTAGAGAGACTAATCTACGATCTTTCAACCACGCAGGCACATCTCCTCGAACTATTCGCTGAGCGAGGCACTCGACAATAGCGGTTTTGCCCACACCAGCTTCTCCAAACAAAACCGGGTTATTCTTTGTTCGGCGAGATAAAACTTGAATAAGATTCCGAATTTCCTCCTCCATTCCAATTACGGGGTCCAATTCACCCAATCGAGCCATGGCAACCAAATCCAAACAATAATCTTCGATTGCTGATTCAGACAATTTACTGCCTTGAACAATAACTTGTTCTGCTTTGGAGAGGCCAGATAATTCTTTTCTCAAATAATCTGCGGAAGCACCCAGATTGTTCCAAATCTCCCCCAAAAAACCCTCCTGAAAGTTCAGCAAACCCAATAAAAGATGATCAACATTAGTGTAAGTTTCATTCAGCAAAGTTGCTTCTTTCTCAGCACTCAAAATGATTCCGTGCAGAGATCTTGAAATGAATGTCTGCGCTGAATACTCCTGTTCTTTTGGGAAGTCTCTTATCTGCAGTTGGAGCTTTTGCTGAATAATTCCATTTTCTAACTGGAGCTTATCCAAGCAAAACTCTGTCATGGGATCATTCTGCTCCAGAAGACTTAAAAGCAGGTGCTCTGGCTCTACCTTGGCTTGACGGCCCTCCGACGCCATTTGCTGTGCTTTCAATAATGTTTCTTCAGCTTTCAGAGTAAAATGACTTAGAGAAATGCTCATTGTCTTATGAACGCTTTAAATTAGGGAATGAGATTTGTTAGCACATTCAAGCAAGGTACAAGCCACTACCTGAATGATTTTGAGTTTTCAAAATGAACCGAAAAATCAAATTTTTATTTCTAATTTGAATTTATTTTTGTAGTCTAATTAGATATCAAATATTCTTTTTTAATGAATAATTTTATGAACTTAAACTCGAACACTTTGTTGATTATCAAAACACTATTTATTCCTGACTAAACGACCTGAAATTCGACCCGGCTACTATCTGAATCCAGCAACATCAATAAAGCTAAGATATTTTAAAAGCTATTCAGAACAATCACCTTCCTGAATTTATAATTATTTGCAGTATTTAAATGGGTTATTAAATCGTTAAACACATTCATCATTTTTTATTGATTCCAGAACTCAGATGTCTTGAAGCAAAAAATGGCTTCTACTCAGAAAGTTTCATTATTTCCTCAGACCTTTCTAACTTCACTGAACGTCCAATTGCGCTTCGCTGGTACGGATATGAGCACTTGAATGACAGGGAAGTGATTGAGGATGTTGGTAATTACTTTGGACTCTACCCACTTCTAGTTGAAGATATTGTCCATCAGAATCAAAGACCTGAACTAGATGACCCAGGACAGCTCCTACTGGTAACTGTTCCCACTTTCAGTTGGAATCCCGAGAGGATGGAGGTAACACGCAAACAGATTAATATTCTTTGGAGAGAAAATGACTTGGTTACTTTTGCGAGTTCAGAGAAAGACCTCCTAGAGCCAGTCAGACAAAGGATACGGCGTGGGAAAAGGTCTCACTATCGTGATTTGCATCCAGATTTTTTATTTTGTGCTGTTTTGGATCTGTTGGTGGATCAGCACCTTGATTTTCTTGATGAGATCCGCGTTAGCCTCATTCTCATGGAGGATACTCTCAGTGAGAAACCTGACCCCCAACTTTTGCAGGAGGTTTACAGACTTCGTAGACAAATGATCTCCGTCGCTAGGGTGATGCCCTCTGTGCGTAGTCTTGTTGGAGAATTATATGATGATTACAGCGAGTGGTTTCGTGAAGAAAATTTGATGTATTTGAGAGATGTTCAAGATCATTCCCAGCAAGTGCTCGAATTTGTGAAAGCTGACCGAGAAATTCTTTCAGGAATGATCGATCTGTATTTGTCGCTGATGAGTCAGAAAACGAATGACAAGATGAAGGTCTTGGCTGTGATTTCAACAATCTTCATGCCGCTGACTCTCATTGCTGGGATATACGGAATGAATTTTCAGCACATGCCAGAGCTAGGATGGGAATTCGGCTACCCAATGGTTCTCTTGTTTATGCTAGTAATTGGTATAGGGATTGGTTGGTTCCTGAAGCAAAAGGATTGGTTCTGAGGACAAACTCTAAGTTAACAGCTAATTATTGCTTTGCATCATCTCCACAAATCTTTGGAAGAGATACTGCGAATCATGGGGACCTGGAGCAGCTTCAGGATGGTACTGGACCGAATAAGCAGAAAAATTGGTCGATTCAATCCCTGCAATTGTTTCGTCACTCAGATTCCGATGAGTGACCTGTACACCTTTTGGCAGCTTCGACTCATCTACTGCAAACCCATGATTGTGACTAGCAATCTCAATCTTATTGGTTTGGTAATCCATAATAGGGTGGTTTGCGCCGTGGTGACCACATTCCAATTTGTAGGTTCGACATCCCAAAGCCAGTGAAAGAATCTGATGCCCGAGACAAATTCCAAAAATTGGAACTTTTCCAAGTAGCGCTTTCACATTCTCAATTGCGCCCTTCACAACAGCTGGATCTCCTGGCCCATTTGATAAAAAGACTCCATCAGGGCGTTGCTCTAAAGCTAGCGCAGCAGGAGTAGATGATGGAACCACTCTCACTTGCATTCCTAGGTTGGCCATCAGACGCAAAATATTGTGTTTAATTCCAAAATCGTAGGCGACTATTTGAAATTTAACATCATTCAAAATCTCCCAATCATAAGCTTTTTTTGTAGAAACCTGATCTGCCCAATTTTGACCTTCCATCGATTGAAGATTCGCAGCTTTCTTTCGTAATTTCTCAAGAGCTTCGGGATTTTCAGGCTTTCCTGCGATCAATCCGTTGCACTCGCCTGTTCTAATTCTCTTAACAAGCGCTCTCGTATCAATTCCTTCCAAAATGGTCACACCATGCTCCATCAACCATGCTCCAAGCGGCTTTGAACTCCGCCAATTACTTGGAATGAGGCTGAGTTCTTTCACGATCAAACCTTGGGCATGTACCTTTGTTGACTCCATGTCGTCAGGATTGATCCCATAATTTCCAATATGGGGGTATGTCATCGTGACTATCTGACCAGAATAGGATGGATCTGTTAGAATTTCTTGATAGCCCGTCATTGATGTATTGAAAATCACCTCTCCTTGTGAGGACCCTCCTGTGCTATGAAGCCAGCCTTCAAATACTTCACCAGATTTCAAAACCAACACACCTTCCTGCATTCCATCGCTCCGATTTCAGATTCTAAATAATTTAAGAAGACTTCAGAATTATTAAATGATTTCAAAAACAATCAACGAGAAACTAAAATTCAGAGAAGCTGAATCGTTTCAAAATTATAAGTTGAGGCCAGATCTATTTAAGAATATTGACGAATATACCCATAGGGGGTATAAATAATTGATCTTCAACACCTAACTTTCCTTAGAGAAAAATGTCATCAATCATTCTTGAATCCAAACAAGATATTCAGGAAACCAAAGAGTTCGCTGCAAAAGATTCTAAAGCTTTTGCTCAGTATCAACTTCAGAATGTACGCTGTGCAGGCTGTGTGCGATCGATCGAGAACGCATTGAAAGAATTGAGTGGAGTTGAGAATGCAGAAGTCAATCTAGCCTTATCAAACTGCAGAGTTGAGTACGATTCTGATCGATTATCAAATAACGAAATTCAGAATTTACTTTCTCAAAAAGGTTATTCCCCACAAAGGCTTCAGTCTAGTAATTTTAGCTCACTTTCATTCCCAGATTCTTCACAAGAAAGTTGCAACTGGAAGTGGGCGCTAGTTGGAACACTGCCTTTACTCGTATTGGCCATGGGCCCGATGGTAAACCTGCAATTGCCCGCCTTTCTGGATCCATCAGAATCCCCAACGGCCTATGTACTTGCTCAGTGGATGCTGATCCTTCCGATACTTTGGGCTGGTTGGGATTTCTACAGGAATGGTTTTCGTTCTCTATTGGGAGGAAATCCTGACATGGACACTTTGGTTGCCCTTGGGACAGGGTCAGCACTACTCTGGAGCTTTGTCAGCTTCACATCAATTCTGCAAGGAACTTCACTCAGCGATGCACCGCTCTACTTAGAGACTGCTGGAGTGATTATAACCATGATTCTGATTGGCAGGTATCTGGAGGGAAAAAGCCGCAACAAAGCTACAATTGCAATCAGAGAATTATGGTTACTCCAGCCATCAAAAGCTTGGTTAGTTCAAGGTGAAATTGAGCGTGAAGTTCAGAGCGAAATATTGGTCAAGGGCGATCTAATCCGCTTGCGACCAGGAGATCGAGTCCCGGCTGACGGTTTAGTCAAAGATGGGTACAGCAGTCTAGATGAATCGATGATGACTGGCGAAAGTTTTCCCATCGAGAAATCAATTGGTGACTTCATACAAGCAGGTACAATTAATCAACAGGGAACGCTCCTTGTTGAGGTCCAAAAAGTAGGTCCTGATACAGCGCTACAGCAAATCATTCAAAATGTGATAGGCGCCCAAAATGATAAGATTCCCATAGCCCGACTAGTCGATCAATTTTCAGGACATTTCGTCAAATTTGTTCTTTTGATTGCGCTACTCACCTGTGGAACATGGTATTCTCTTGGGGCAAGTTGGCCTCAAATTCTTGAACATAGCATTGCTGTGCTAGTGATTGCGTGCCCATGTGCACTTGGATTGGCTACCCCAGTCGCCATTTTGGTGGCGACTACTACAGGAGCGCGCAACGGGGTACTGATGCGTAATGCAAGTTCTTTGGAGTGGGCTGCAAAGGCTAAAATTATTGCTCTCGATAAAACTGGCACCTTGACTTATGGGAAGCCCCAACTTCATAAAATGCAAACTGCACCAAATATCACAGAATCAGAGGTTCTGACTCTTGCCGCTTCAGTTGAAAATTCATCTGAGCATCCTCTTGCTCAAGCCATTATCAACGCTGCCAAACAACGGTCCTTAGTACTTTTAAAAGCTGAGGAATTTCTGGCAATTTCTGGCTTAAGTGTGCAGGCAAAAGTTCAAAACCAACTCATTCAACTCGGTAGTGAAAAGTGGCTTAAGGAGTCAGGACTCAATGTGCCTGAAAATATAAAGATACCTGATCAGGCATCTACTCTGGTGCATGTTGTTCGGGATGGATGCTGGATTGGATTATTGGAGTGCCAGGATGAATTACGAACTGAGAGCAAATCTTTTGTAAAATTCGCTAAAAGACAGGGTAGAGAGATAGCTATTCTTTCAGGTGACCGCTCCAAAGCAGTTCATTCAACTGCACTTAAACTAGGAGTCACGAATTGGGAGGCTGGGTTATCACCACTGGAAAAAGCTACTAAAATTCAGCAATGGCAAGATCAGAAACAATTGGTACTATTTGTGGGTGACGGCATGAATGATGCGCTTTCATTAACGAATGCCGATGTCGGGGTTACTCTTCGGAGTGGAACGGGTCTGGCCTTGGAAACCTCGGATGCTGTACTAATGAAAAATGATTTACGGCATCTAGCTGGGCTACTTCTGTTAAGCCGAGAAACGATTAAGAACATAAAACAAAATTTATTTTGGGCTTTTGGCTATAACATTTTTAGTATTCCCCTCGCGGCAGGGGCTTTCAGTGCTTGGGGAATCAACCTCAATCCAGAGTGGGCAGCACTTGCAATGGCTCTCAGTTCAATCTCTGTGGTCAGCAATGCACAACGCCTAAAATCATTTAAAATTCCTAAGATTGATTAGCTTCCAGACTATGGCGAACCATCCTGATCACGACAAACAATTACCTCGCTTGCGAAGGATAGAAGGACAAGTTCGGGGTATACAGAAAATGATCACAGAGAGAAGATATTGTGTTGATATCCTGACACAATTACGTGCTTTAGAAGGAGCAGTCCAACAGGTAGAGAAAAATATTTTAGAAGATCATCTCAATCATTGCGTTCAACAGGCGCTCATACAATCTGACCCCGAAGCTGCTCAACAAAAAATTCAAGAAATTGCGCAACTTTTAAAAAAGTAGTCACGTTAGCTTAGCGTTTTTTTGAGAACCCCAAACTATCCACGAAAAGCCCCTGTATAAATTGCGAAAAATTTTACTCATTCGAACTGATCGCATTGGCGATACATTGCTTACACTCCCTGTTGTCAAACCCATCAAAAAAAAGTGGCCGGATTGTAAGATTGACTTCCTCGCTAGAAAATACACGCACCCTATCTTGAAAAACGTAAAAGAGATTAGCCAAATACTCAATTATGACTCTGAAGGAGTTCACCGAGGTATCAGAGGGCATCAACATCTTGCCACTGAAATCCAGCAACACGAATATGATTCTGCAATTCTTTTCTATCCCCGATTCGGTTTAACATTTGCCTTATGGAAGGCTGGTGTGCCCAGGCGAATTGGCACAAGCCACCGTTGGTATTCTTTCTTATTGAGTGATCGGGTCCATCAGTCTCGAAGGGAATGCCAGAAACATGAAGTTGAGTACAATCTGGATCTTCTGGAACCACTCATCCTGGATTTACCAAGTGAGATTCCACAATTTCGTTTGGCTATTCCCGAAAAAATAAAGCGAGAGGTTCAAGATATACTTACTGCGAATGACATCCTCGAGAAATACATTGTTGTTCATCCGGGAAACGGAGATTCAGCACCCAACCTAAGTCAGGGTCAATACAGAACACTTATTCAGCAAATCTCTCTTTCTGGAATCAAGGTTGTGCTCACTGGAGTAAATTCCGAAAAAAAATACAATCAATCACTTAAATCAGAATTCTTTACGAATAATATCCATGATCTGACTGGCGCATTAAGTTTGGAGCAAATGATAGCTCTGCTTTCAGAGGCTTGCGGCTTGATTACCACAAGCACTGGACCTGCTCATATAGCCAGTGCAGTCGGAACTCCAGTTACAGCCTTTTATTGTCCAGCGATACCACACACTCCTGACCGGTGGGGACCTTTGGAAAATTTGGAGCGTATCACCACACCAAAATTAACAAACAGCCACTGTCAAATGAAACAATGCCCTCACGGTACTCAAGGCTGTCTAACTACTTGTTTGCAGGATGATGAAATCAGCCGAGCTCTAAATTACCTACCCTGAAAGCTGTTGCAAGTGGGGCTCTTTCTCAGTAAATTCATTACATTGGTTTTAATTTCTCAATTTCATGATTAGGACAAATTATGCACGAATTTAATATTTTGATGACCTTCGGGGCAGTCTCAGCTGTCTACTTAATTGTTTTTTTTTTCTTGCGAAGCAATGTTTATGAAGGATCCGCAAGAAAAAAAGTAACTTTCCAGTTCTTCATCTGGCCAGTCATTCTCGGGCTGGCTGCCTGTCAAACGATCCAACCTCCAAATCCCCAGAACCATACAAAAACATCACAACTCTATTCAGGTCGCATACTCATTCAATCTGAGCATGAGAACCAGACTGGTGATATAGAATTACTGCTACAAGATGATGGTGTTCGTTTAAGAGTATTAGCTCCAGTAATCGGAAGTCGAATTTGGGAATTACGAGCAAATGATTCACAAATTTTGATGTACGACTTTCGTGATCAGTCTTCATCCCTCCACAAAAATTCCATGGAGATTCGGGAAGAATTTTTAGGCGTAGACGTGAAACTGGGCGAAATTCAAGAATTACTTCAGCAACCTACCGAAGTTAGTTTTCTGGAGGTGGTAAAAAGGGATGAGGATCAGCGAGCGATCAAGTTGGTAAAACGAGATAGCGTTTTGGGCGATCGACTCAGTATAGAGATCAACAGATGGCAAGAAGGGGAAGCTGGTCTGTTTCCCCAGAAAATGAAGCTCGAAGATCCTTTTACTGGAAACAAAATCATCTTGGTTTTTCGGTCAAGACAAGAGATCGCTGGAGAGCCTATTGTCTTCGAAGAACTGCCAACGCTTAAACCCTCCAGCTGAGTCAATTTTTTGCCTTTGATGCCTTGAGTAGAAGGTGAAACAGAGATTCAAATTTTACATCCGATACCATGGAAAGCCCAAGCTCACACGTTCTGCTATTAGAAATACCCAGTGAACAATTTTTTGGAATTTGACCCTTCAAACTGTTCAATGCCTTTTCGGGAAGCTCAGGGTGAAAAATTCCTCGATCTCCGGCAGTACCACAGCAAGTAGCTGTGTGTGGTAGAACGACTTCCTTCGCACATTGACTAGCAATATCCTGCATTTTGGGAACATGCCCTGCCTTACGATTACTGCATGTTGGATAAATCACAACGGTCTCTTCCAATTGCTGAAATTCGAGCCGATCCAGTAAAAATTCTCCTGCAAATGAAACAGGATCATAAATTGGTAATTCTGACAATTCTTGATTCAAACGCTGAACGCATGGACTAGTTTCGCAAAGAATTGGGTACACCCCGTTGTTCGATGCTTTCAAAAGTGCTTCTTTGAGTTCCTCTGTTTTACGCTTGGCTTGTCTTGGAAAGCCTTTGCTATCGAAGGCAACCCCACAACACATTTCCTCAATTCCTTCCGGATGAACATATTGATAGCCAGCACGATTTAGAACTTGGTGAACTGCTTCTGCATGAGATGTATGACTGCCTTCAGAGGGCCCCATCATCCTGCAGATACAGCTTGGGAAGTAAACAACATTGCTCAAGTTTGTTTTGGTATCATATTGCCAATCAATCCTTGGAGCTGGCTTTGGAAAATGCGGATTCCATTGGGGAATTTGATTACCACTTACTTTTCGAAGAATACGGCTCAATCCGACAAGTGCATCACTACCGAGTACCTTGTGTGATATGTTTGCCATCGCTAAGCCCAGACGAGCAAGTTTTGAAGCCAGCGCAAAGTTATTTTCACACCAATTGGCAATGCTGTTTTCTAGACTGGAATGGTGGTCAAAGCGCAACTGCTTGATCAATTTACCTGTATCAATATCGACCGGGCAGTTCATTGCACAAAGACCGTCTGTAGCACAGGTATCCTCACCGTCATAGTGATAAAGCTTCCTCAATTCCGACTGTAGTTCTTTATTTTCTCCCGTCGTTGATAGTCTGGTTATTTCTCGCCACGCAGTAATTCTTTGCCTTGGAGATAAACTCAAGTCCCGTGAGGGACATTGTGCTTCGCAAAAACCGCATTCAATGCATTTGTCGATTATCTCATTTGCCACTGGAAGAGGTTTAAGTTGTTTGACATGAATTTTGGGGTCATTGTTCAGGATCACCCCGGGATTCAGCAAGTTTGCAGGATCAAACAAATGCTTTAGTTGTTTCATCAAACCATACGCATCTTTTCCCCACTCTAATTCAACATAAGGCGCCATGTTTCTGCCAGTACCATGTTCCGCCTTCAATGAACCATCATATTTTTTTACAAGAAGTTCGCAAACCTCTGCCATCAAATTCTCGTAACGATCGACTTCTGCTTGTGTTGAAAAATTTTGAGTGAAACAGAAGTGAAGGTTCCCTTCGAGTGCATGGCCAAAGAGAATCGCATCTGCATAGTGATACTTGTCAAACAGATTTCTCAAATCAACTACAGCCTCAGCCAATCTATGGGCTGGTACAGCAAAATCTTCAATAATGACTGTTGTACCCGCCTTTCGCAGGTTTCCTACAGATGGGAATAATCCTTTTCTGAGTTTCCAGAGCTCCGCAGCTTCGGTTGAATCTGAAGTAAATTCAGGCTCCACCAAGACTTTTTTAGTGCTCAGAAACTTCATTATCTTACTGACTTTTGAATCCCTTAAATTTGCTCGCTGGTCTCCTGTCTCAATCAAAAGAGCACATGCATCTTCATGCAGACCCTTGAGATGCTTTGGTGCCGTGGGCTGGTCTTCAATAGCCTTAAGACTTGAGCGATCAAAGAGTTCAACTGCATCGATCTTCTGTTTCTTTAGCTCGGTTACCACCGAACAGGCCGAAACAATGTCAGGAAACAAGACAAGTGCAGTCGCTTTGTGGGCTGATTCAGGAACAGTTCTATAGGTAATTTCTGAGATGAAACCCAAAGTCCCCTCTGACCCAATCATGAGATGCTGAAGAATCTCCAGAGGATCATGATAATCAACCAGCGCATTCAGACTGTAACCTGTGGTGTTTTTAATCTGATATTTGTGCTTGATACGATCAGATAGTTCTGAGTCGCTAAAGACTTGTTTAGCAAGGGAGGCTAGGGAATTCAACAGTTCTCGATGATTCCTGCGAAAACGTTCGCAGCTTTCAGGGTCGTTTGTATCTAGAAGATGACCATCTGCGAGAATAACTCGCATACTGTGCAGAGTGCGGTAACTGTTGAAATCGACTCCACAGCACATGCCACTAGCGTTATTGGCTGCGATCCCACCAATCATCGCAGAATTGATGGAGGCTGGATCTGGGCCAATTTTTCTGCCAAATGGCTTTAAAATATCGTTTGCTCTTGACCCAACTACACCGGGTTCCAAAGCAATTCGTTCACCATTGGATTCTACTCTTGCACCAGTCCAATTCCCCGCTAACAAAACCAACGCAGAGTCAGTAACTGCCTGTCCTGAAAGACTAGTACCCGCAGCTCTAAAAGTTACTGGAATTTCTAATTGATACGCCAACCGGAGGATACTGGAAACCTCTCTCTCTTCAGCTACTTTTACAACAACCTTTGGCACCATTCTGTAAAAACTAGCGTCTGTACCGTAAGCGAGACACCGAAGCTTATCTGTAAAAATTCTTTCTTCTGGCAAAAAACCTAGCAACCCTTTGCAAAAATCTTTGTATTTATCGGGTAATTCAGATGGCAATCGATAATTCGAAACGAGAAGTTGGTTTGATAAAGCAGGGGTCATATTGATCTCGAACAAGAAATTTCAAAAAAACACACCGCAAACTAAGAATCTCAAATCAAATTTGCAGTGCTTTTCCAGCTATCTCATCCCTGAAGACAAGAATGACGTATCCATGAATTTTCTAAAGGAAAGTGATCAAAATCCATTTAGTGAGATTAGAATCTTAGGACCGCCCATTTCTCTTGCTTTTCTTTCATGGCTGTTGCATATTTCAAATTCATCACTAAATGCGCATATATTGATTTTAAAAACTTAATGAAATTAGAACCACAATTTACCAATATCAATGGCCAACACCTACAAGTGTTGTTGACCAAACAAATCGTTTTCCTAGATGGTGCAATGGGCACCATGATTCAGGGATACCATTTAGGAGAGGAAGACTTTCGGGGTTCTTTTTACCATGAGCATACCCATGCACTGCAAGGAAACAATGATCTACTTTCCATTACCAAATCTGAGGTCATTAAAGATATTCACCTCAATTTTTTGCGAGCCGGTGCAAACATCATTGAAACCAATACCTTCAACGCAAACCGTATCTCCCAAGCAGACTACCAGCTAGAATCTGAAGCCTACAAAATCAATCTTCATGCAGCCCAAGTTGCTAGAGATGCTCTAAATTCATTCCAGCTTGAAAACCCCTCCCACCCCGCCTTTATCGCAGGTGCGATCGGCCCAACGAATCGAACCACCTCCATGTCCCCAGATGTGAACAACCCAGCTTATCGAGCGGTCAATTTTGATGAATTAGTCATTGCTTACAAGGAACAGGTGGAAGCAATGGTTGAGGGAGGGGTAGACCTTCTTTTGTGTGAGACCAGCTTTGACACCTTGAATATGAAAGCCGCAATCTATGCAATTGAGCATGTATTTGAGGAACAAAATATTCGCCTACCACTCTTCTTATCAGTGACCATCACCGATGCCTCGGGCAGAACTCTCTCTGGTCAGACTCTGGAAGCTTTTTATAACTCCATTGAACACGCCAATCCAATCGCAGTCGGAATCAATTGTGCGCTTGGTGCTAAGGAGATGAGACCATTCCTCGAGGAATTAAGCACAAAATCCAAATTTTTCATGGGTTGTTATCCCAATGCAGGTTTGCCAAATGCGATGGGTGAATACGATCAGACCCCAGAAGAGTTTGCTAATTTTCTAAAGGATTTCGCAGGGCAAAGATGGATGAACATTATGGGTGGTTGCTGCGGCACTACCCCTGATCATATTAGACAAATGGTGGCAAATGTCCAAAATATGCCACCCAGAAAACTTGAGAATATTAGTGCCTTTAGCAGATACGCTGGTCTTGAGCCCTTGAATGCCACCACAGACAAAGGCTTTCTCTTGATTGGAGAAAGAACCAACGTAACCGGCTCACCAAAATTCAAAAAATTGATTTTGAATGCGGCCTTTGATGAAGCACTCTCCATAGCCCGCCAGCAAGTTGAAGCAGGAGCTGACGTTATCGATGTGAATTTCGATGAGGCCCTTTTGGAGGGCGAGGCCTCTATGACACACTTTCTGAACCTGATCGCCTCGGAGCCAGACATTGCCCGGGTGCCGATCATGATAGACAGTTCAAAATGGTCTGTGATTGAAGCGGGTTTGAAATGTGTTCAAGGGAAAGCTTTAGTCAATTCAATTTCGCTGAAAGAAGGTGAGGAAGTTTTCCTTCATCAGGCCAAAACTCTTCGCAGATATGGCGCTGCTGCTGTTGTAATGGCTTTCGATGAACAAGGTCAGGCTGCCTCCAAAGAAGAAAAAGTTCGAATTTGCCAAAGAGCCTATAAACTCTTGACAGAATCAATCAAATTTCCTCCATCTGACATCATCTTTGATCCAAATATACTGACGGTAGCAACCGGTATGGAAGAGCATAACACCTATGCTCTTGATTTCATTGAAGCTACTAGAGAAATTAAGCAAGTCTGCCCAGGAGCAAAAGTTAGTGGAGGGGTTTCTAACATCTCGTTCTCTTTTCGTGGAAATAACCCTGTACGAGAAGCAATGCACTCAGCGTTTCTGTACCATGCCATCCAAGCAGGAATGGACATGGCAATTGTCAACGCAGGGATGCTTGCAGTCTATGAGGAAATCCCCTCGGAACTCTTGGAAAAAGTAGAAGACGTCTTACTGAACCGAAGAGATGATGCAACAGAGCGTTTGATTGAATTTGCCGAAGGCTATCAAAGTGGTGCAAAATCTGAGAAAAAAACTCTTGCTTGGCGAGAAGGAACTGTCCAGGAACGGCTGACTCATTCTTTGGTCAAGGGTATCACAGACTTCATCCAAGAAGATACAGAGGCAGCACGACAATTATTTGATCGGCCTCTTGAAGTCATTGAGGGACCTCTCATGGACGGGATGAGGATTGTGGGAGATCTTTTCGGTGAAGGGAAGATGTTTCTTCCACAAGTTGTCAAAAGCGCGAGAGTAATGAAGCAAGCCGTTGCCTACCTACTACCTTTCATGGAGCAAGAAAAACAGAAAAATTCTGAATCTTCTGCTAGAGCTAAGATCTTGCTAGCCACCGTGAGAGGAGACGTCCATGACATTGGAAAGAATATTGTGGGGGTTGTGCTGGCCTGCAACAACTACGAGGTGATCGACCTTGGTGTGATGGTACCTTGTGAAAAGATCCTGCAAACAGCGAAAGACCAACAAGTAGACATCCTGGGATTATCTGGTTTGATCACACCATCTCTTGATGAAATGGTTCACGTATCCAGAGAAATGGAACGTGAAAACCTTCACCTGCCACTGTTAATTGGAGGAGCCACCACTAGCGCAGCTCATACAGCCGTAAAGATAGCACCCTCTCGCTCAAATCCAGTCATTCATGTTCTTGACGCCTCTCGGGTAGTTAATGTTGTGTCAAAGTTGCTGAACCAAAAACAATCCGATGAGTTCATTGCTGAAATTCAAATAGAACAGGAAAAGAGAAGAGAGGCATATTTCAAGAAAAGTGGGCGAAGACAGTTAGTAAGCTTTGAAGAGGCCAGAAAACGGAATGTTCCGATTGACTGGAAGCAGACTACAATTCCTATCCCTGAATTCTTGGGAATCAGAAGCTTTGGTGGCGAACATCTTGAAGCTGATAGTCATTTGTTTCCTGCCATAACCTTGGAAGAATTGATACCCTTTATCGACTGGACGCCTTTCTTTCATGCTTGGGAGCTTCGGGGGCGTTTTCCCCAAGTCCTAAAGGATGAAAAAATTGGACAGGAAGCACAGAAATTATTCGACGATGCTCAACAAGTTCTCCAGAAGATCCTGGCCGAGAAAATGTTTCAGCCCAGAGCAGTTGCTGGATTTTTTCCTGCTAATTCAATCGGTGATGACATCATCGTTTTCAAAGATGATTCACGCTCAAAAATCCAAACTGTCTTTCATTGTCTGAGACAGCAGGTTTCCAAAGAAGGTTCACTGCCTCAGTACTCTCTCTCCGATTTCATCTCACCAATTGATGCTGGAAAAGCAGATTATATTGGTGGTTTTGCTGTAACTACAGGTCATGAAGTTGAAAAAGCCGCTCAGTCATACATTTGTGAAAATGATGACTACAATGCAATCATGATCAAAGCCTTGGCAGATCGTTTGGCAGAAGCTTTTGCAGAATATCTTCACATGCGTATGCGTGAGTGGTGGGGCTTTGGCAAAAGTGAGGCGTTCTCCAAGGATGATCTAATTGCTGAGAAATACCAAGGCATCCGACCGGCTCCTGGCTACTCTGCTCAACCAGATCACACTGAAAAACTAATCCTGTTTGATCTCTTAAAAGTGAATGAACACACAGGAATTAGTCTGACAGAAAACTTAGCAATGTGGCCTGCCAGCTCGGTCTGTGGTCTTTACTTTTCTCACCCACAATCACGCTATTTTGCTGTAGGCAAAATAGGCCAGGATCAAGTGGTGGATTACGCGAAAAGGAAACAGCAACCTCTTACTGAAATTGAACGCTGGCTGGGGCCAGTTCTGGGTTATGAACCCAAAGCTGCCTGACTAACATAATTCCAATTGATCGATTCCAATGCGCATCATCGAGATGTACCACAACCGGCCATTCGTCTTCTCAATTGAAGTTTTCCCACCCAAGACAGAAGAAGGAATGGTGAATCTTCAAGAAAAGCTAAGAACTTTTTCTTTATTCAAACCTGATTATATTTCCGTTACTTATGGTGCTGGAGGAGGAACACGGCAAAACACTCAGCAACTTGCTGGCTTTATTGGCAACGAACTAGGCATTGAGGTATTAGCCCACCTGACTTGCGTCAGTCACACCCGTAAAGATGTGAGTCTCCTTAAGGAGCAATTTTTAAGTGAGGGTGTTGAAAACATTATGGCACTCCGTGGAGATCCGCCGACAACTGAGAAAACGTTTGAACCAATGCCTGGAGGCTACAGCTACGCAAGTGAATTAATCGAAGACCTTTCTCGAGATCGGCGTTTTGGAATCGGTGCGGCTGGTTATCCAGAAACTCATATTGACGCCATTAGTTCCCAAATGGATCGGTATTTCTTAAAACAGAAAATCGAAAGAGGAGCCGAATTCGTGATAAGTCAGTTTTTCTTGGAAAACCAGAAATTTTTCAGTTGGCGTGATCAGTTGTATAAAGAGGGTGTAAGAATTCCCATTATTCCAGGACTAATCTGTGCTCAATCTTCCAGCCAGATCCAGAGATTCGCAAAGATGTGTGGTTGTATCGTTCCAAGCCAACTTATTAGGAATTTAGAACGTTTTGAAGGAAATGCTGGAGATAGTCTGAGAGTCGGCTTAGATCACGCAGAACAACAGTTGAAAGGTTTGATCAGAGAAGGGATTGGAGGGGTGCACCTGTACGCTCTCAATCGGTCAGAAGTAGTCAATGATTTGGGACCAACGTTGGTAGGGTTAAAGAGCAGGCCGGACCTAAAATCAAGCTTAGAAAACGACGGTAGGCTTAGCTTCTGACAGTGCATTCTCAATCATTTTTCGGAAACGTGATCTATTTGGGAAGCCACTTGTCTGAAGATAATCATCGGTAGTCAGAGTCTGAATAATTTCCAAGCTTTTCCCACGAACTTTCATGCTTTCACCATTTTTCTTGAGAGTCTTGATCTTGCAGCGATATCTCAACTCAAGAATTTGGTTCACCATTCTAAGATAACACATCACATGCTCTAAATTGGGAAATTCGCGGCTTCCTGTTGGGGGATCTAGCTGCACTGCCGTCCATCCATCTTTGTATTTGGAGCTTTTCTGAACGAACTGGAATTGAGTCACAAAAGTCTGGAGAAAACTCTGTAGTAACACCATCATCTTTATGCGCACATCTAATCTACCTCCACGATTTAAAACATCTTCCCCCCCAAAAAGTAGAAACAAACTACCACTCTTGTCTGTGATTGGTGCATCGCTAGGCAAATTAAACCGCCAATCGTACGACAATTGCTGATTGCCATCCAGACTTAGGTCCTTCTGAATATTTTTTCGATGTAGCACTTCCCAGCAATTCTCTTCACCAGTCTTAACCTTCCTAAAATTTCCGTAAGCTAGAAGTACATCTATCGTGTTAATAATGACCTTTTCATCATTCATATTTTTAATGGAGAGCTTCCCTTCGATAGGATCTCCTTGAAGCCATTCCTCTTTGGCAGTCAGAAGTTGATATTCTAATGGTCTATCAAAAAATGTACTTCTCATAAATCTTTAAATTAATCGTGTAATGAGGAAACTAAATAAGTGACGTTGAAAAACTTTGGTTTGGTGGGCGAAAAAGCGGCTAATCAAAATATCGATTACTAGTGTTGCAAATTATATTCACCGATTGCAGGATAACATACTTGTAGCTATCTGCTTAGATTAAAAAGTTTTAACTAGTTGACCATTTGTTGGTAAAGGAAGCAAATGTCGAAGAATATTGTTATCACTCCAGGTGACGGAATTGGGAAAGAGGTCACTGCTCAGGCACGCAAAGTCATGGAATACATGGCGAAGCGCTTCAAGTTAGTTCTTGAATTCACTGAAGTGCCAATCGGAGGTACTGCTTATGATTTAACAGGAACACCTCTACCTGACGAAACCCTCCAAGCTTGCAAAGCTGCGGATGCTATTCTTTTAGGCGCTGTCGGCGGACCTCAGTGGGAAACTCTTGACTACTCAGTTCGACCAGAGAGAGCATTACTCGGACTACGAGGAGAATTGCAGCTTTATGCCAATCTACGGCCAGCACAAATTTACGGAGAATTGGTTGGAGCATCTACACTGAAGCCCGAAGTTGTCGATGGTGCTGACATCATGGTCATTCGTGAGCTGACAGGGGGAATTTATTTTGGACAGCCTAAAGGTGTGGAGATCCGGAACGGAGAACGAGTTGGTTTCAATACTCTAGTCTATTCTGAGTCTGAGATTCGTCGGATAGCCAAGGTGGGCTTTGAGACTGCACAGAAACGTAGCGGTCGTTTGACATCCGTCGACAAGGCAAATGTGCTAGAGGCTACAGAATTATGGCGCAACGTCGTTCAGGACGTCCACAATGACTATCCAGACGTAGAGCTAAACCATATGTATGTTGACAACGCTGCCATGCAATTGATTAGAGCACCAAAGCAATTCGATACGATTGTAACCACCAACATGTTTGGAGACATTTTAAGTGACGCAGCCGCAATGATCACTGGCTCTATTGGCATGCTCCCATCTGCAAGTCTTGGAGGAAAGGTCGGCCTATACGAGCCTGTGCATGGCTCGGCACCAGATATTGCAGGTCAAAATTTGGCAAATCCACTTGCAACAATCCTTTCTGTAGGGATGCTTTTCCGTTACTCGCTTGACCTTCGCGAGGCAGATGAACTGATCCAAAAAGCTGTTGAGAACACGATCAAAATCTACCGGACCGCTGACATCATGGCTGAAGGAAAAACAAGTGTTGATTGTCAATGGATGGGAGAGGAAGTGATAAAAAGCTTAGAACAGATCTGATTTTTAACTAATTCTAACCGCATATTACAGACTGTGCCTTCCTGAATTAACTTCGAGGCACAGGACTCCTAAAGATACTTATCTGCATCAGTGACAAAACATGTCGCAAAATCGCTATAGCTGGGATGAGCGTTTCCGTTATTGGCTAGACAGCTTCATGTCTAAAGGTGGAACATCCGTTTTCCTGTCCCTCTTGTTTTTATTTTTTGTGGCTTTTGTTGTGATGGGAACAGTTCGTTTTGTTGTGTTCCTTATTTTTCCTGATGAAACAATTGAGGATGGGACCTTCCTTCTGTGGCACGCTTTCTTTCAGATTATCGATTCTGGTTCCCTAGCAGAATTAGACGCAGGGTCTAACTTTCCTGGAAAGCTTGTAGCGATCGTAACGATCTTCATAGGCTTGGTTCTATTTTCGAGTATGGTGGCATTCATCACTCAAGAATTTGAAAATCGCATATCCACACTCAAGAAGGGTAAGAGCCAAGTCCTTGAGGAAAATCATTTACTGATCGTTGGCTTCAGCGAGAGAGTGATTGAGATCGTTAAAGAATTGATTGTAGCCAATGAATCAGACTCTGGGGTAGTGGTTATCGTCGCGGAGATGGATAAAGAGGCAATGGATGACTACCTTCGGGATTCAATCCAAGACTTCAAAACCACCAAAATCATCACGAGAAGTGGTTCCACCACCAGCATCAACAACCTCAAAGGTGTTGGCATTAAGCATGCCCACTCTGTGGTCGTCCTTAATAATGCAAAGTCTTCAGACAGCAACGAAGCCAAGGAATTGGCAGATGCACGAGTGATTAAGACAATCATGGCAGTAGTCGCTGCAAGGGGGGAGGAAGCTCCGCCTGTCATTGCTGAAATTTATATTGAGCGCTACCGGCTTCTTGCAGAAACGATCGTACATGGCAAAGTTACCACAATGAATGAGGCTGACATTCTCGCTCGGATGTTGGTGCAGACCTCGCGTAATAAAGGTCTGGCGATGGTATATGCAGATCTAGTTGGCTTTGAAGGAAATGAATTCTATTTTTTCAAACCTGACGAGGGATGGAACGGGGTAAACTTCGGTGAACTTCAATTCCATTTTATGGAAAGTGTACCTCTGGGATTAAAACTCCCAACTGGTGAGATTTTGCTGAATCCACCACGAGAATATATTCTCAAAGAAGAAGATGAAATCGTTGTTCTGGCAGAAGACGATTCAACTATAAACTTCTCATCTGAAAAAGTTTTTGAACCTAAGGTTCACCCTTACAGTAATCAAAGAAAGGTAATTTCTGAAGAGCATCACCTGATTGTGGGGTGGAATAATAAGGCGCCAATTGTACTTAGTGAATACGCTGGCTACATGGCACCTGGGTCCTCCGTGGACCTTCTAATCGAAGCAAACGCAGATCCTGAAATTCGAAAAGACTTTGGGAACATTGCTAGTCAATTCCCAGATGTTCAAATGAACTTTAATAAGATCGATTTTCAATCAGAGGAAGAGCTCGACAACCTAGGACTCCCAGGCTACACAACCGTCTCAATATTGGCTGGAAGTGGGGATGAATCAGAAGAAATTGATGCGCGAACGATTATGCGTCTCCTGCAGATACGTAACATTTTCAAAGAAGCTGAAAACAGTAGTGGTGTACCCACAGAAACCAAATTGATTAGTGAAATCGTCAACTCTGAAAATACTGAGCTGATCGTTCAAGTTGGCGTAAAGGACTTCTTAATATCCAACCAGTTCGTCTCAAGAATTTTTGCCCAAGTAGCTCTCGAAAAAGACGTAATGCATGTCTATGACGATCTTTTCCATAAGGAAGGGAGCGAGATTTATATCAAGCCCATAGACCTTTATTTCGAGCAGCCCGGGGGTCTGAATGTCACTTTTGCAGACTGCGTGTTGGCAGCTCAACAGAGAGATGAGGTGTGCTTTGGAATCAAGCTGGGTCGACAGGAAACCGAGAAAGAACAAAATTTCGGCATTTATATCATTCCTCCAAAAGATAGACACTACACTCTTAGAGATGATGACGCACTAATTGTTCTTGCGGAAGAAGAAGATTAGACTCTATAATCTTGCGCTAAGTCCCATGTTTAGAAGAAACTGATTGAATGCTCCAGCGTTTACCTTCCAGTTTTGAAACGCCCCCAATGCATGAATTCTGAGGCGCTCATCTGTTGTAGGGTAAACCTCGATCCCCGCACTAATTTCGTTACGATAATCCAGAAAAGCACTGTTCAATCTTGATTCAGAAACCATATCATAGGTCCACTTGGCAAATGGAATTGGACTTTGAACAGGTTTGGTTTTTGGATCAACACGATACTCAAGCGCAACCGTGCTTGCCTCCCTTTCAATCAATTTATTGGCTGGAGAAATTCCATAATAACTACCATGAATCAAGTCTAGATCCAGATACGCTTCTGCAAAATTCAGCCTTGTTCCAGCAGAAATCAACTGATCTGGTAGTAAGCATTTCAAGTCACTGCAAGAATCAACTGGCTTTTCACTTTTCTTCGGGAAGAAACCCACCTGCAATGTAGGCTCAAGCAGACCGGATCCCAGGACACCATACCATGCTGCGTTATATCCAAGATTTTGATCACTTTTGCCATTGCCTTGAGGCTGATTGACAAGTTGGAACACTCCATATTGTGGGACTTCATTTCCTCGGAATCTGAATTCCTGAATTAAACCAAGTCCGACTTCATACAGGTCTTGAATTCTCTCTCCCTGGATTGAATACCGGTACACGTCCAAACCATTATTCATCCCCTCTAGACCACCCTGCAAAACGAATTGCTTGCCGATTTTTAAATCGAGATCGGTTCCAACACGATATTCTACAAAAAAGTACTCCAGACTACTTTGAGTACCATCGGCATGGCCAAATTCGTCAAGATTCGCATCTAGGCTCAACCGGAGACGATAGCTAAATGCTTCGCCTATTCTCCCCCTAACATTCACGTTGCCTCGATCTAGGCGAAAGCCCAATCGAGTTTGTTCTTTACCATCGTCAAAATTCGGGGTTTTTGCATCGTATTCTGCATCTTGCGTCTGAACCTGGAAACTAGTTCTGAATTCAAGATCTACTTCTGGATAATCTTGAGCATGAACTTGTTGGAAACAACCCCAGATCAGAAAGATAGAAATTTGTGAGTAAATTATTGAACGAAACATTCTTGCTCCTCAAAAAAATGTACAGAAAGATTCAAACTCAATGTCTTTATATTCAGTGATCAAAATCTTGAACTCTTGTTGAATAGGACTCTTCAAATCGTTCCACATCATCAAAACCGAGGTATTCACCCTGTTGAATTTCAAGTACCTGAAGCGATATTTTGCCTGAGTTACTGAGACGGTGGGTGATGGTCCTAGGAATATGGATCGATTCATTTTCTGTCAGTATGTGGGTTTCCTGACCACGAATAACGTCAGCAGCCCCCCGCACAATCACCCAATGCTCACTACGATGTCGATGGCGCTGACTGGATATGTATCTTCCTGGTTCTATCTCAAGAAGCCTCACACGATAACCACTGTTTTCAAGCAAAGTGGTAGCGCTGCCCCAAGGTCTCAATACTCTCGTGTGGAACTTATATTCATGCCGATCACTTTCCTTCAGAGTGTCCACTAGATGCTTTACGTCCTGGGAACGGCATAAATCACAGACAAGGAGTGCATCATCCGTTTCGACAATGATCAGGTTCTCTACTCCAATACTCGTGACCAGTTTTTTTGTGCTGAAGATTAAAGAATTGGTGGTCTCATGGGAAATGACATTTCCACGGAGGACATTCCCGTTCTCATCTTTTTCAGAAACTTGGTAAATGCTCTCCCAACTTCCAAGATCACTCCACCCCATTTCAACAGGAAGGACTGTTACACAGTTGGAACGTTCCATTACGGCATAATCGACCGAAATGTTGGGGGACTTTTCAAAAAGTTTGTCCACCTCTTCATCATTCAGCAGATCTGTGGAAGGCTCTGCGTCAATGAATAATTTCGCCAATTCAGGTGCGCAACTAGCAAATTCACGCTTCCAGGTTCGGATTGAGGCCATGAAAATTCCTGCATTCCAAGTATACTGCGAGGAAGCAACAAACTTTTCGGCTCTCTCCTGACTCGGCTTTTCCAGAAATTTCTCAACTTTGAAGCCCGGTCCACAAGGTTCACCCGCACAAATATAACCATAGCCTGTTTCAGGGTGATCTGGCTTAATCCCAAAGGTTACTATGAAACCTTCCTCTGCAAGCTGCTTAGCTTGAAGAAGTGCTTCTTGGAAGTGATCCGGAGCTTGAATGAGATGGTCTGCTGCAAGAATCACCACCGGCTCATCAGCTTCCACATCCTTCAATGTTGATATACCCCACAGCAGGGCTGGAGCAGTGTTCTTAGCTTGTGGCTCCAGCAATACTTGATGCTCTTTCAGATTCGGGATCACCTGCTCCATTTGCTGTCGCAGTTCAAATTCATGGGTGGCAGAGCCGATGACAACAATCTTCTCTGGTGGAACAATGGGATCAAGTCTTCGACAAGTATCCTGAAGAAGAGACTCATGGGATGATCCTAAATTCAGAAACTGCTTCGGACTCATTGTTCGACTGTAGGGCCAAAGTCGAGTTCCACTTCCCCCTGCGAGTATCATGGCAATCATTCAGACACTCCTTATTATGGTTTTCTTGAAATGCGCTTGATTCTGCAAAAATTGTGGCAGGCAATATAGGACTCTATTTTCCATTGATAGAGTCTTGAAAAATTGAAAGCTTCCAAAACCATCACACAAATAGGGTTACACTATGGATCATTTTGAGATTGCAATTATCGGGGCTGGTATTTCAGGTTTGATGGCCGCAACTTACCTTGCTAAAAAAGGAAAAAACTCGGTTCTTTTCGATAAAGGAAGAGGACCTGGTGGTAGAATGAGCACTAGGCGTTTTGGCAAATTCAGGCTGGATCACGGTGCACAATTTTTTACAGTTCGCAATCCTCGTTTCGAGAAGTATGTCCAGAGTTGGGAAAAAGCTGGGGTGGCGAAAGTCTGGTGCAAGGGGTTTTCTGGTACTGGAGATGGACATCCGAGATTTTGTGGCGCTGAAGGAATGAACTCCATACCAAAATGGCTGGCAGGCCAACTCGATGTCAGAACAGGTCACAAAGTGAAATCTGTCCGATTCTTCAACAAATCATGGCATTTAGATTTTGAAGAATCCCCAAGCGTTTCTGCAGATCAACTCTTGATGACTTCTCCCGTGCCCCAAACCATCGCACTTCTTGAAGCTGGACAGGTAGAACTCGCATCTTCCACAAGGAAATTTCTTAGTTTGATTTCTTATAATCCATGCATTGCGATGATGGTTATCCCCAAACATCCTTTATCTATGCCGGAAAATGGAGGATGGCAAATCAATGAAGAGCCAATTCAATTTGTTGCAGACAATCAACTGAAGGGGCTTCCAAATCCAGGGCAAGCTCTGACTTTTCACTTAGGTCCCGAAGCAAGTACTGAACATTGGGAAAGTGAGCCTGAGAAGCTGAGTGAGTTAGTCAGAGGAGAGTTGAGAAGAAGAGGTATAAAGCTTGAGATCAAGGACATCCAAATACACCACTGGCGCTACAGCCAGCCGGCTAGAATTCATGATGAGTCTTGTCTAGTGGCCGAGGGTGTCCCGAATTTAGTTTTTGCAGGAGACGCTTTTGCAGGGTCAAAGATTGAAGGATCCGTATTATCTGGCTTATCAGCTGCTCAGGCTATTGGCGTCTGAGAAATTCTAACTCGCTAGGATCCAATGAAAACTGTAAGTGCAATTCAGTTATTTTGTGCCGGGGCCGACTCAGTAGGAACAGCATTTTGAGGATTATCCACCCCCTGCGTAGGATTGGTGGAGGGTGCTAGGGCCGGTGCTGCCGTTTGCTCTAAATCTTTCGATGGAACTTCCTCTTCATTTGAAGGGATAACTTTTCCATCCGTTGGGATTTGGTTGTCTGTGGTTGGTAAAACTGGCTCCTCCACTCCTGGAACGACTGGGACTGCTTTAATATCCCGAACAACAGATTCTCTAGCTTTCTCGGAAGAAAGTAATGCCAAAACGAGTGAAGTTAGCATGAACAGAACAGCAACGACTGTAGTAGCTTTGCCAATTCCACTCATTTCTGATCTAGTTGACTGTGATTGCCCTACCCCCCCAAAAGCTGCACCTAATTCTGCACCCCTCCCTGACTGCATGAGCACGAAGAAGATGATGAGCAAACAAACGAAAACATGAAGAATTAAAACCAAAGAAAACATGGGTATGAATCCAGATCAGTTTTGAGCAGAGAGGATGATGCTTTTGAAGTTTTCCAGTTGAAGGCTAGCACCTCCTACTAAAGCTCCGTCTATATCAGATTTTGCGAGTAGCTCAGGGGCGTTACTGCCCTTGACACTTCCTCCATAGAGTATTGGAATTTCTGTTGCTGTAGCAGCGTTTGTAAGGCCAATGAGTTGTCCCCTGATGAATTGATGCATCTCATTAGCTTGATCAGGAGTGGCTGTTTTACCCGTACCGATTGCCCAAACTGGCTCATAAGCAATGATGCATCTGCGGAGGTCATCAAGAGCAATATCTTTCAATCCTTCAGCAAGTTGATTACCTACGACAGATTGTTCCTCCCCAGCTTCTCGCTCTTCCAAAGTTTCTCCAATGCAAAGAATTGGATGTATTGCTGACTGGAGCAGTCTTTTGACCTTCTTGTTGATGAGTGCGTTGTCTTCCTGAAAATATTGACGTCGTTCAGAATGTCCCACTAGGCAATACTGTACGCCACATTCCCTCAGTTGCTCCACCGAGATCTCACCCGTAAAAGCTCCCGAGACTTCGTGATGGACGTTTTGAGAACCGATTCCAATATTTGAATTTCGGGCGGATTCTTCCAAAGTGTGGAGAAATGTATAGGGAACACACAGTACTACCTTTGCCGAAGTGCTAATTTTCGACAAAGCAGAAACCATATTGGACAATAATTCCTTACTTCCATTCATTTTCCAGTTGCCAGCAATCATTGGCTTTGGCAAGCAAACCTCATTAAACATTTTTTAGTCAAGTATTGTTTTAGGTAAAACCTAAATTTTTATTCATAAATCTTGATTTCTCAAGTCTTTTCAGATTCATCACTGCTTCCATACCAAAGAACTACCAAGCTATTTCTTATCCATCCCAGGCATAGAAACCGCCTCTAAGCTTCTTTTTGGTATTTTTGATTACCTCCAAGAGGCAATTGACACTTTAGTTAATGCTAAAAAAATTTTCAGGCGTCACATTTTTGCTGAAAGGGTCACCGAGCCTAGTACAGACAGTCCCAGGATGAAGAGCCAGGACTTTTATATTTGGATTTGTCCGATGAAACTCGATTGCAATGTTGCTAAGCATCATGTTTAACATTGTCTTCGATCCCCTAGAACTTTACCAACCACCCATGCGGTTATCTTCAATGCTTCCGACTCTTGCTTAAATTGGTAAAAAAACAGATGGTTGCTCATGCTTGAGAAGCTTCTGGAAATATTTCGCAAGCAGTGATGTTGGTAAGGCATTCACTTTAGCTGATTGGCATTAATCTCGCGCAAATTTTTTTCAGGCCCATGTTCAGCGTTGTGAAGATAGCCAACGCAATTGATCACTAGATCTAATTTATTGGTCTCTCGGCTGACCATTTTGGAAACATTGCTAACATCTTCCTCAAGTGTACTTTCGGCAAGAATAGGAATCAACACTTGGGGATTATTTGAAGCTAAATCCAGCAATTCTTTGGCGGTTTCGGTACTTCGATAAGCTGCAAAATTTTTTTGAGGGGCCTGACTCAACAATTGCTTCACAAAACCAAGCCACGATTCCCACCATTAATTAGAGCTTATCCATAAATAGACATGACCTTGTTCAAAGTGATCATTGCTGCCGCTAAGCTTGTCAAGGCCTGCTAGGAGCGGTCAGTTTCTTCATACCTGGGAATCAACTTTCGAAA
>NYTS01000059.1 GCA_002683655.1 Deltaproteobacteria bacterium | reverse complement strand
CGTCCGTCTGTTTCCGTAGTCGAGGAGCAGGCACCTTGGTGAAAAATGGTCTGTAAATTCTCTAATTTCGGCAATTCAGCTAGGAAGTCTTCTTTATCGAGAAAATCAGCAATCTTTAGGGAATTTAAATTTCGATGCTTATCGGCTTGAGACAGATTATCCACCACCAGAATGTCTTCAATACCAATCTGATTGAGTCCCCAGATCAGGTTGCTGCCAATAAAACCAGCTCCTCCAGTAACGATGATCATGTTGTCGGTTCTCTGATACGTTGAACGATATTTGTCGTTGAGCGGCCATCCAGAAAAGGCAATACCTTCACTACCCCTCCTCTCTTTGTGACGGAGTCGTAACCCACGATCTCTTCAATTTTGTAGTCACCCCCCTTCATCAGCATATCCGGTTCTAGCCATTCTATAAGCTCAAACGGAGTTTCCTCTTCAAAGATTACTACAGCAGCAACCGCTTCCAGCCCGCTGAGGACATATGCTCGGTCTTCTTCTGTTACAATTGGACGGCTGCTTCCTTTCAAGGTTTGAACAGAGGCATCAGAATTTAACCCCACAATCAATTTATCAGCTTGAGCTGATGAATCTTGCAAGTAGCGGACATGGCCTGCATGCAAAATATCAAAGCAACCGTTCGTAAAACCAATCTTTTGCCCAGCTTGTTTCCAACTCTCTATGCGCTTTTTCGCTTCTACCCAATCACAGATCTTTTTGAACGAATCTGCCATCACTCCTCTGTGAAGCGCATCAAAGAAAAGGCTGGGCATGACAGTTTCTCTCGACCACCAAGGCCTTCCAATTCTATGATGAAAGCAGCTTCATGAACGATAGTATCCAATCGATGAACAAGCTGCGCTGCCGCAGAAATTGTTCCACCTGTTGCCAAAAGATCGTCTGCCAGGAGTACTCGCTGACCTGGTTGAAGCGCATCTTTATGAATTTCCAAAGAGTCCGTCCCATACTCCAGCGAGTATTCAACCCGTTCGACAGCCGCAGGGAGTTTTCCAGGTTTGCGAATAGGCACGAAGGCGATCCCCAATTCCAAGGCGAGTGGAGCACCGATGAGAAAGCCCCTTGATTCAATGCCACAGATAGCATGAAGCTCTGCATTACGATAGCGACTGATCAGCAGCTGAAAAGTCTCCTGAAATGCAGCAGGGTTACTCAGCAAGGTCGTGATGTCTCTGAAGAGTATTCCAGGTTTTGGAAAGTCAGGAATCGTACGGACAAGCGATTTGAGATGGACAGCTGGTTCGTTCAATCAATGCTCCGAGATGATAGGGAAGATAGTTAGCGAGTTTTTGAAAGTTTTTGAAAGCAGCAAGATACAAGACCCCTTCCAAGATGCAACGCAAATACCCACATGTTTCGGGGGTCTGAGCGTTGCAGAAAATGTTTATTTATTTTCTCAAAACAATTCCACATCTTCATGCTATTCTGTTTATTTATTTACCGTGCCACACAAAAAGCCTAACCTGCCCCAGAAAATTTGCCCTGTTTGTCAGCGTCCATTTATCTGGCGGCGAAAATGGGTCCGTGATTGGGACCAGGTTCGTTACTGTAGTGAGCGCTGTCGGCGTAAGGGTGTTTAAAATCAACGTTTTGATAATCCTCTCATTTTCTTTCTCTTTTCTTTGATCAAAGGCCTATGCAGATCTGGTTTAAACTGGCTTGGCGAGAAATCCGCAACAACCATAAATTCAGTGCTTTCTTCGTCCTTAATCTGGCAATTGGGTTGGTAGGCTTTTTAGCACTTAATTCTTTCAATTCATCGATCCAAAGTCATTTGGGACGTAATGCGAAAAGTATCCTAACCGCTGACATTGCGGTCAATGCAACTCGCCCCTTCACAGAAGAAGAACTCCGAACGATTAGCAAGAGCCTTGAACCCATTGATCAGAGTCGTCAGATCTCCTTTGTTTCAATGTCTGCCAGTGGAGTCAATTCACGCTTATCACAGATTATTGCTGTTGATGCCAGCTTTCCACTATATGGAGAATTGGAACTCCAGGAAAAAGGGATCATTGGACCAAGCGAAGTTGCCCAAGCGCTGAAAGAGCCAGTCATCTGGGTCTATCCTGACTTGCTGACCTCTCTAGATTTGAAACTGGGAGATTCCCTGCAGATTGGTACCCAGATGTTCAAGATTGCTGATGTAGTTCTGCAGGATCCAGGAACCAGNTTCTCTACTTTTGGAGTGGCTTCCCGAATTTACATGAGCTACGAGCAGGTCCAGAACACAGGCCTAACAGCTGTTGGAAAAAGNNGNGTTTTNCACCGTNAATATTACAAGTTAGCTCCAGGNATTGATGAAGANCTAGCTGCNGAAAAATTACAGAAGGATCTGGATNAANTCGGNGAAGAAGCATACTCGCTTAGAGTTCAGACCCCTGCCGGAGCAAGCCAGCAAGTTGGCCGAGCCTTGGGCTATCTGAATGATTATCTGGGAATGGTCTCGCTGGTTGCTCTGTTTCTAGCAGGATTGGGCGCAGCCTATTTATTCCGAGATTATTTGCACAGCCATTTTCAGGAAATAGCAATTCTCATGAGTTTAGGGGCTGCCAGAAAGTCAACCTATCTCCTATTACTCAGTCAGATATTGATTCTGGGTGGTATGGCAGTCATTGTCTCCGCCTTCGCGTCTCTAGNGTTGTTACAGATTCTACCTCATCTTGTCTCAGATTTTCTNCCACTTGGGTTTCAACAAAAAATGCCTTGGACCAGTCTCGGGGTGGCCATGGTGTTGGGAACCATTGGTAGTCTGATTTTCTGTTTACCTGTACTGACTTCAATTCATCGTGTTCAACCAATTGCCCTACTACGCGATACTAGTCGAGAGTTCAGTCGTGGTAACACCTGGAAGCTGAAGCTGGTGAGCTACTTACCCGGTCTTTTGGTTTATGGAGGACTGACGATTTGGGTTGCTGGATTCAAAAGAGGGGGATTGTTTTTGTTGCTTTTCATGGGAGCCTTGCTAGTCCTTGCTTTGTTGGCCTGGCTGCTCTTCAAGGTCTGTGGGCGTCTTTCGAATCGTCAAAAACCCGTCTTCAAGATCGCTCTTCGCAGCCTAAATCGTAACCGAGTTGCGGCGATTTCCTGTTTCCTGTCAATGTCCTTGGGAACCCTGCTGATCAATCTAATTCCACAGTTGCAGCAGGGGCTGATCGAAGAATTGGAACGACCTGATGACAGTCGGGTCCCAACATTTTTTGTCTTCGATATCCAGGAAGAGCAGATCGCAGGTCTGACCGACGTGGTCACCCAAGAAGGTTTTGCGCTAGAGAGCCTTTCTCCATTGGTGAGAGCTCGACTCTCAATGGTTAATGGAGAGATTTACCAAGGACAGGACAGAGATGATGTAGTTCGGGATGAAAACCGTGAACGCCGACGAAGGAGTCGAACGTACAACCTGTCCTATCTTTCTGTGGATCAGGCAAACCTTGGGATTGTAGAAGGTGCGCCACTCAGCGGAAACTATGATTTCATGGGCGACCAACCCGTCCAGGTTTCTTTGGAAAAAGAGTTTGCTAGCTGGCGTGAGTGGCGGGTTGGGGACCGGTTGACCTTTGACATCGCCGGTATCCCAATTGAAGCACAGGTGGCTAACTTGCGGAAGGTGGAATGGACAACTTTTCAACCAGACTTCTTTATCGTGATGCAGCCTGGAGCGTTGGAAGATGCCCCCAAGGTTTTCCTAGCTAGTATTCGGAATGTTCCTCCTGAAAAACGACTTTCTCTGCAAAACAGTATCGTTCGTGCCTTTCCCAATATTTCTGTGATTGATGTAACCAGAATTTTAGCGAGAGCCTTCGAGATCATTGATCAGGTCAGCTTTGCAATTAATTTTATGGCGTATTTGGCAATTCTGGCTGGTCTGGTGGTCTTGTACTCCATCGCTCGCCAGGAAGTACAAAGTCGGGTTTGGGAGATGAATCTGCTCAAGACCTTGGGGGCACGATTCCCCCTAGTGATGCGCATTGTTCAAACAGANTTTGGGCTGCTGGCTTTGTTTGCAGCGGCTTCGGGCCTACTACTCAGCTTGATCTTTTCTTTCATCATTTCGTGGGTGGTCTTCGAAAATCTCTGGAGAATCAACTGGTGGAGCAATGCGGTTACTTTGATGGCAGTGGTTGCCCTTAGCGTTGTGACAGCCAGTCTTGCAGCGCACAGAACGTTACGTCAGAAGCCTCTAGCACTTTTAAGAACTGTTTAAATCTTTGTGAGGGATCAGGGCAACTCCGAACTCAAAAGAATTCGGACTCCCTGCTCCTGAAAAGCAGAAAGGGCACGATCCACACCTCCCTTCTGCAAATTCACTCCACGAGTCGCATCTGAAAGCACGATAGTTTGGAGCCCGAATTCAGTGGCATCTGCTGCCGTAAAGCATACACAGTAGTCGGTTGCCAGACCTACCACAAATACTTCGCCTACTCCTTGCTCACCTAGATACTCCCCCATTCCTGTACTGCTCGTGGTCGTTATCAAAGAATCCGCTGTAGCTATCAATTCGTGGATTTTGCCATTTGCGGAAAACTCTATTGACCTTACTCTGATCTAAATTGGAGATGAATTGGGCTCCCTCGGTTTCTTGAACGCAGTGAATTGGCCCGAGGACTTGCGGTATTCCATACAGATCAATTAATTCTCCTGGTTGTCTTCCCTCGTGCTGAACTGCAAAACTCTGATGGTCAGAGGGATGCCAGTCTTGTGTTGCTACAACGATGTCAAACTTTTGCTGAAGTTGATTGATCAACGGAACAATGCTGTCTCCCTCAGGAACCGGGAGCGCCCCACTGGGANTGAAATCATTTTGTAGATCGACAAGAATCAAAGCATTCATGGGGAGTGTTTTTGGGGATCAGTTGGCGAATCGGTCAATACGCATCGGGGTTTTACGCTCACAGCGACGGTCCCAGCCCTTGTCGTTGGAAGCACAGGGGGTCGGATTGGATTCAAAGACACAGTAGTGTTCGCCCGGAGGCAATTGGGAGTCCAATGGCACTTCATACCTGCGGCCATCATAAAATTGGGCAATCACACCGTTTGAAATTGGAACCAATTTTTGTACACGCGCATCCAGAGAGGGAGCAACGTATCGAGCATAGCGTGGAGTGTAGAGCAATTCACAAAGTTCCATCACATGAAGTCTTTTGTAGGTTGGATAACTGAAATCAACATTATTGGGTGGATTACTGCTGCAAGCAAAAATTCCGAATCCAAGCAAGCTGAACAGCAAGGGACCACGACAAAAAAACGACATGTGAACTCGTGTTTTTGAGAAAGTGCAAAATTACTGAATTTAAGGCAGGATAACCCCGGTNAAATGTCATTCAAGAATTGTTCTGAATGGATTTGCATACATTGAGNTGGAAACCTTCTTGGCCCAATTCAACGCTACGAGATATTTAAAGAAAGTTACTAGATGAATTCCACTCCACATCCAATGATCAGCCTACTGTACTACATCCTACCTCATCGAGGCTGGTTTACGTGGGCTTGTTTTAACAGCATTTTGAACAAGATTCTTGACTTGATGCCCCCAGTTCTTGTGGGCTGGGTGATAGATTCTGTTCGCCGAGAACCCCCTGAATGGATCGCTAATCTTGTGGGTACAGCAGATCCATGGTCTCTGGCAGTATTTCTTGCAGTACTTGGCGTTGTCATCTTTGGCTTTGAGAGCTTATTTGAATGGGCCTACCAGTACGGCTTCATGAACCTTGCTCAAAGAGTCCAACACAATTTACGGACAGATGCCTACAACCACATCCAGAAACGAGAGATTGAATTCTTTGAGAATCATCGCATGGGAGAAACTATGGCGATGCTCAATGATGACGTCAATCAAATTGAAAGGTTTTTGAACACAGGTTTTAACGAACTGCTTCAGTTAGTGGTGCTGTTTTTATTTTCAATTTTTGTACTGGTGGATGTTTCCTGGCAATTGGCTCTGATTGGCTTGCTCCCTGTTCCCTTGATTCTCTGGGGAAGCTGGTTTTATCAAAACCTCATATCACCGCGTTATAAGCAAGTTCGAGAGGCAGTTGGAGGGTTGAGTAGTCGTCTGGAAAACAACATTGCAGGCATACTTGTCATCAAGAGCTTTACAGCAGAAGCATTTGAATCCCAACGAGTTTCTGAAGCATCACTGGAATACAAGAAAGCCAATCATGCTGCAATTCGCTTCAGTTCTGTCTATGTCCCTCTTATTCGAATGGCAGTGGCAATTGGTTTTGGGGGGGTTCTTCTGCTTGGAAGTTACTGGGTTCTGGAGGACAAGGGAGTACTGACAGTTGGCGAGTTGGTTCTGTTTTCAATGCTTATCCAGCGGATGTTGTGGCCCTTGACTCGGATGGGGATCACCCTCGATGAGTATGAGCGTGCAAAGGCCAGTGCCCGAAGGACGTTTGGCCTCCTGCAAACTCCTAGCAAGATTCAAGATCCTGCCGAACCTCGAGTCCTTCCTAAACCGATGCAGGGAGAGATACACTTCGATCAAGTCCATTTTACCTATCGTCGGGGCGAGCCNGTCTTGCGTAGTCTNGATTTCAAGGTGNGGTCTGGAGAAACAATCGGAATTGCTGGAGCAACAGGTGCTGGTAAGTCAACACTGATCAAGTTGCTCCTGCGTTTGTATGATCCATCTGGTGGAGCAATTTGCCTTGATGGGCTAGATCTACGGGATCTAACGCTTCAGGACATTAGAAGTCATATCGCCCTGGTAAGTCAGGATGTTTACCTGTTTCATGGCACGATTGCGGAGAATATAGCCTATGGTTCCCCGAATAGAGACCTAGCCCAAATCCAGGCTGCGGCAGAATCAGCTCAGCTAAATGATTTCGTCATGACCTTGCCAGATGATTATCAAACTGTAGTGGGTGAGCGAGGCATTCGTTTATCTGGTGGACAGCGTCAGCGTCTCAGCATTGCCAGGGCAATCCTGAAAGATGCTCCGATCATGGTATTTGATGAGGCAACCAGTTCAGTTGATACTGAAACAGAGAGGGCAATCCAACAAAGTCTTTCCAGAATCACAAAAGGGAAGACTGCGTTGATTATTGCTCACCGACTTTCCACGATCCGACATGCTGATAGAATTTTGGTGTTGAGAGATGGTCAGGTGGTAGAGGAAGGGCATCATGATGACTTATTGGAGCTCAGGGGAACTTACGCTGAGCTGTGGCAGGTTCAGTCGGGTGAAGTTACTGCTGTTCCCATTCTGCATTGAAAGAAGCCATGCCTGTCAGTTCTTCCTTGGTCAACTGCCTTAGGTTGATGTGATCCCATGAATTCGACACCACAAAGTGAGTTTTGGAGGGGAGTTCGGGACACCTTACCATTGATTGTCGGAGCAATTCCGTTTGGAATTATCTTTGGAACTCTCTCTGAGAGTGGAGGACTTTCTCTCTGGGGAGCTTTGGCTTTTTCAGCAATTGTCTTTGCTGGATCAGCTCAATTCATAGCCCTCGGAATGGTCTCTGCTGGGGCCACATGGCCAGTCATTGTGTTGACCACCTTCGTAGTGAATCTACGACACCTCCTCTATTCAACTACACTTCTCCAGCAGGTTCGTCACTTGCCTCAACGTTGGCGCATTCCTTTGGCCTTCTGGCTGACTGACGAGACCTTTGCGGTGGCTGTTCGGCGCTATTCTGAACCCTCACCAATAACCCACATGCACTGGTACTACCTAGGCTCCGCACTCATCATGTATTTCAATTGGCAACTGTGTACGATGATAGGGATTTTCTTTGGGAGAGTGGTGCCGGGTTTGGAGGAATGGGGCTTGGACTTCGCCATGTCTGCAACCTTCATCGGTATCGTTGTGCCTTATCTGAAGAATCGTCCAATGATCGCCGCGGCCATCGTTGCTTCAGGGCTAGGTTTGGCTTTGCATGGTTTGCCAAACAGACTCGGGCTTATGATTGCTGCGTTAGCTGGAGTAGCTACTGGTTTTTTTCTGGAACAAAGATTGGCTAGTAATCGAATAACTGAGGTTGGTGAAGTCCGATGAATGAGTTCTTGTTAGTTGGTGGGATGTTCTTGGTAACCTTTCTGGTCCGTTATCTTCCGTTTGGACTGGCAGGCTCCTTACAAATTCCTAAGCCTCTCGAGCGTGCGTTGCGGTATGTTCCAGTGGCTGTATTGATGGCGATTGTCGCTCCCGCTATCTTGATTCCTCAGGGAGATTCTGTCCAACTTAGTTGGCAAAATCCCCATCTTTTGGGAGCCTTTGCAGCCTTTATGGCTGGTTGGTGGAAAAACAACCTGTTGCTAACCATCGTGGTTGGCATGGCGGTTTTTTTCATCTCCAGGTTGCTCATTGAGAGATTCTGAATCCTACTGTGAAGACGCAACTGATCGTAGATGGAACTATTTCCCACACCAGACAGGATGACGTTTTTCAATGAAAGCAGAGATTCCCTCTTGAGCATCCCGAGCCTCCAGATTTCGAACCATCACCTCCTTTGTGTAATCATACGCTTCACCCAATGTCAGTTCAGCCTGCCGGTAGTAGGCTTCCTTGCCGATAGCGACAGTCAGTGGAGATTTGGAGGCAATCTTTCTTGCCAGTTCCATCGTCTTCATCTCAAGCTGTTCTGCATCGACAACCTCGTTGACTAATCCCATCCTGTAGGCATTTTGAGCATCAATCAGGTCGCCCGTCAGTAACATCTGCATAGCATGCTTGTTCGATAAATTACGAGAAAGAGCGACCATTGGAGTGGAACAAAATAAACCGATATTAACACCAGGTGTTGCAAAGCGTGCCTCTTGTGAGGAAATCACCAAATCGCAACTTGCAACGAGTTGGGCTCCTGCAGCGGTCGCTATTCCATGCACCTGGGCAATGACAGGTTTAGGTAGATGGATGATCGTCTGCATCAACTCTGCACAATCTGCGAAAAGTTGTTCTGTGTAATTTCTTGAATAATTTTGAGCCTTGATCTCCTTGAGATCGTGTCCCGCACAAAAGCCAGGGCCATCTCCTGCCAGAATGACGACTCTGGCCTTTTCATCTATAGAAACCTCAATGAAGGCATCTATCATTGCTCTCAGCATTCCTTGGGAGAGAGCATTCCTTGCTTGAGGTCGATTCATAGTCAGTGTGGTCACGCCTTCATCGTCATGGCGAAGTACCAAAGCTGCTTCAGTCATTTTCTTCTCTGATTTAGTTAAATTTAGAAATTGATCACTTGTCTCACTGTTTGCGCAGCGCTCCGGTTTCATCAACTTTCCGCAATGCCTTTAATTCATCCACAGTTGGTTCTGGTACAACATGCACCCTTGGACAGACCTTCAGTTCCCAACCAGTATTGGACTGGATTTCCTCTATGTTTGAGAAAGGGTAGTAGGCATCTAGTTGAAATTCCTTGGTATCGGGGTTAGGTCTAAGGATACCTAGAGTTGTGATGATTGCAGAGGGGCCACCTCCTACAAAACCGTAACACTCTCGAGTATTCCCACCATCCAAGTATCCAGGTGAGCTTATGTAAGTTACCTTTTCAGCAAATCTTTTTGGCTCATGGGCTACCATGATCAAAACCCTACCCGCTCCACATGCAATATCGTTTGCTCCTCCAGCGCCAGTGAGCCTGGTTTTGGGCGCTCGATAGTGTTCTCCAATCTCCCCATCCCAAATTCCAGTGGTATTGACGTTTCCAAACTTATCGACCTGAGCGGCTCCAATAATACCGACATCACAGCGTCCAGAAGCGACTAGAAATCCTAGTGCATCCACTCCATTCGTGAAACTTGTCGCATTCGCTGAGATACGGTTGCATTCAATCCCCCAAGGGAGTCCTCCGACTGGAATTGCTCCATAAACTCCACCCTCCGTCATCGCACGAATATTTGGTGCATGGTGCTCTTGAGCAAAATAACCAGCCAGCATTGAGAGTCCCACACCAAAGATCGCAAGCTCACCGTCACGTAATTCCCGGCCAGTGGCAATAGCCATCATTTCCTGGCGAGTGTATTCAAGCTTATGACTGTTCATCTCTCACCCTCCAAAACTAATTTTGCAATTTCATCTGCAGAAAGAATCCACTTGCGGTAAGGATCCATCAGAAAACTGGTTTCGGTTTGGGTAATTTTTTCTCTCGTCTCATTGCCAATCATGCCCAGATAGTCTCGGTGACTCTGGTAGCTAAATACATAGTCTTTCAAATATTGTTGGGTGGTTTCTTCCGTAGCAAGTGCTTTGTTCATTGAACGCATATGATCTTCATCCACATCATAAAGTCCTGGTGAACTTTGTGGCCAGGCAGCAAAAGGCCAGTAGACAACGGCATCAACTACGATATCTGGGATGCGGACCAGGTTAGGGAATTGTCTCATACAGTCTGTGTGGACAATTTCATCAGCCACCAAGATCACCTTTTTGGCGGCACGAGATAATTCAAAACGGCTCCACTCCGTTCCCAACATGATAGCGTTACCTAGTGGGTCGGCCATGGAGACATGAATTGCAGCAACTTCTGGTTGTAAACTTTGAAAGGCCCCAAGTTGTCGACCACTGAAAGGATCGGTGATCATGGGTATCTTGCTGGTTGCTGGATATTCTTCTGGTGAGAAAGCGCTGCGATACTGAATGTCGGAGCCGATATTTACTGTAGCGGGTACGAAGGGCCAGTTCATCGCACCACCAAATAGCCTGATTGCCATGGCAAGATTGGAATAATCTTCCAGTTGGGTCGCACCAGTTTCGACCGCTCTGCGCAGTCCGTTGGCAAATCCAAAAACCTCTAGACCAGAAAACCCACATTCTGCTTTATCCACAGCACCAGCACCAGCCAAGAGATTGAGTTGCTGGGAATTACAGTGAAAAATCGCATGGAGTTGATTCCGACCCTGACGCAAAAGTTCCCGTCCGAGAACGATCGCATCAGAGCCGATTGGTAGTGCCGCACCGCTAGCATATTGAACACCGTTTTGCGTGAAGCGATCAACTGCAGCTGCTAGAGAAATTAACTTAGGTTGGGGCATGTCTTTGAGTTAGCGTAATACTATTCTGTGAACTGTCTGTTGAACCAAACTTATTTCCAGTTAAATTGAGCCGACGAACTTATCCCTTATTCAGGGAGGATTCAAGTGTTGGAAGATCTTTCGATAAGGATAGATGGGGGTGCAGGGGGTATTTCAGGCGAGTAAGTTTGTCGGAGATACTTTTACTCCATCAGAATCACAACAAATCCAATGGTTTGGTCTAAAGTAGATGTTCCCAAATTGTAGGGGTATGTTTTGGAAGCCAGATCCCGTTTTGGTACTTCTACGAGGATTCGTACCAAGGGCCTTCAAGCCAACTTGTAGATTACCAATTGCAACGCTGTCACGAATCGCACCTTGCACAACGATTCCAGACCAACTGTTGCCACGGGGGCAAGCTTTGCGATCACATCTCCAACAAGGGCTCTGCGAAGGGAGCCTGCACCATCATAACCAGAACCCTTCCCTGACCGCTTTCCGATAGAGTCTGGCGAATCAGACTGTTGTCTTCGTGACACCTGGTTGTGGAGATCTGGCCAAAAGAGCTCTTGATACCACCAAAGTTTTGGAATGAGAGCTCACAACCTTGAAGTTGATCTTCAAAATCATCAATCAAATCTGCGGTAGACAAATTCACAATTTTTCTAGGAGAAAAAACCTTTGATTGTGTTCATGAATTTGTCTCTCAGGGGGTGACTATCTTGATCACTGATGTGTTCCATCTCCTCAAGTAGCTCTCTTTGTCGAACAGATAGATTTGTCGGAGTTTCAACGACAATCCGCACATGCAAATCCCCTCTGTTGCCTCCACGCAAGTTCACGATTCCTTGATTCCTCAGGCGAAATATTTTGTGGGACTGGGTGCCAGCTGGGATTTTTAAGCGAGCCTTACCCTCCAAAGTAGGAACCTCAATTTCAGTGCCGAGGGCTACTTGTGGAAAGCTGATTGGAACCTCACAAAAGATATCAGATCCATCCCGTTCGAAGATCGGATGTTTCTTCACACGAATCACAACGTAGAGGTCCCCCGGAGGTCCCCCATCAATCCCATGTTCACCCTCACCAGAGAGTTTGATTCTGGAATTGTTATCTACCCCCGCAGGAATGTTGATTCGAATGGTCCTTGTTTTAGGAACTCGCTTTTTACCACGACAGGTTCCACAAGGATTGCGAACAGTTTTTCCCTGCCCACCACAAGAGCGGCAGGTTGTTGCGACACTAAAGAAGCCCTGCTGGATTCGCTGTTGGCCTGTCCCGCTACAGACCCGACAGACTTCTATATCGGATTCTGATTTAGCCCCTAGTCCCCCACATGTGTCGCAGGTTTCCATTCTCGGGATATCCACTTCAGTCGAATGCCCAAATGCGGCTTCCTCGAAAGAAATCTCCATATTGTATTGGAGATCCGAACCACGTTCACCGCGGCTACGTTGACCCCCAGTATTTCCGAAGATATCTCCGAAGAGATCTCCAAAGATGTCGCTAAAACCACTACCACTGAAGCCACCGCTAAAACCGTCTCCCATACCTTCAGCCGCATGGCCGAATTGGTCATAGCGAGAACGCTTCTGAGAGTCACTCAGAACCTCATAAGCTTCAGTTGCTTCTTTGAATTTCAGTTCAGCATCTGAATCACCCGGATTACGATCTGGGTGATACTTCATGGCCACTTTTCGGTAGGCTTTCTTCAGGTCTTCCGGGCTAACGTTTTGGGAGACCCCCAGTACTTCATAATAATCACGTTTGGCCAACGGGGCCTCCTTCTTGAGGATGCGAAAAGATTACTTTTTAACTTCCTCGTACTCTGCGTCAACAATGTTGTCGTCTTCTTGCTTGCTGCCTGAACCACCACCTTGGTTTTGATCATCGCCTGGCTGATCTGAATCAGATGGGTTAGCTGCTGATTGACTGTAGAGCAACTCAGCAAGTTTGTGGGATGCTTGGGTAAGTGCCTCGATGTCACTGCGAACAGACTCAGGATCATCTCCTTCCAAGCTCTTTCGAAGTTGCTCACTGACAGCAGTGATTTTCTCTTTGTCTGCTTCTGGGAGCTTATCGCCAAGTTCTCCCATCGTCTTCTCTGTACTGTAGAGTAGTGTCTCAGCTTGATTCCGGAGTTCTGCTGATTCACGACGATTTTTATCGTCATCAGCATATTGTTCTGCTTCCTGAACCATACGTTCTACTTCTGAGTCAGAGAGACCGCTGGAGGAGGTGATCTTGATTGCTTGCTCCTTACCAGTACCAAGGTCCTTAGCACTGACATTGACGATGCCGTTGGCATCAATATCAAAGGTCACCTCAATTTGAGGCATTCCTCTTGGAGCTGCTGGGATACCAACCAATTCGAAACGGCCCAGGGTCTTGTTATCACCTGCCATTTCGCGCTCACCTTGCAGCACGTGAATACTTACCGCAGGTTGGTTGTCCGCTGCTGTTGAAAAGACTTGGCTCTTACGGGTAGGAATCGTGGTGTTGCGCTCTATCAACTTGGTCATTACTCCACCGAGGGTCTCAATGCCTAGTGAGAGAGGTGTGACATCCAACAATAGAACATCTTTGACGTCACCTTTAAGTACTCCGCCTTGGATTGCTGCGCCGATTGCAACAACTTCATCTGGGTTGACACCCTTGTGAGGCTCTTTGCCGAAAAATTCCTTCACGATCTGCTGGATCTTGGGCATTCGCGTCATTCCACCGACTAGAATCACCTCATCAATATCCTTGGCGGTACAGCCAGCATCTTTAAGCGCGTCTCTGCATGGCCCAAGACATCGCTGGACCAGATCATCCACCATTTGTTCAAAGCGCGCTCGGCTAATTTTCAAATTCAAGTGCTTTGGACCATTCTGGTCTGCAGTGATGAAGGGAAGATTAACTTCCGTTTCAGTGCTGGATGATAACTCATGCTTCGCTTTTTCGGCTGCTTCCTTCAGACGTTGGAGAGCCATTTTGTCTTGGCGCAGATCTATGCTGTTTTCTTTTTTAAATTCATCAGACAGGAAGTTGATCACTCGGTTGTCAAAGTCGTCTCCACCAAGGAAGGTATCTCCGTTGGTTGATTTGACTTCAAAAACTCCGTCTCCAATTTCGAGAATAGAAACATCAAATGTCCCTCCGCCAAGGTCGAAGACAGCTATCTTCTCATCTGATTTTTTGTCCAGGCCATAAGCCAATGAAGCCGCAGTGGGCTCATTGATGATCCTGAGTACGTTCAGGCCAGCGATTTTACCTGCGTCTTTTGTCGCCTGACGTTGGCTGTCATTGAAGTAGGCTGGAACAGTAACGACTGCGTCGGTGACCGTCTCTCCAAGATAGTCTTCAGCGGTCTGCTTCATCTTTTGCAGAACGAAAGCTGAAATTTCAGGCGGAGAATAGCTCTTACCATCAACGCCTATGTAGGCCAGATCATTTGCTCCACCTGTAATCTCAAAGGGAGCCACAGATTTTAATCGGCTGACTGCTTCTGTGTTGAACTTTTGGCCCATCAAGCGCTTTGCGCTGAATACGGTTCGCTTTGGATTAGTAATGGCCTGTCGTTTCGCAACTTGGCCTACCAGACGCTCACCACTGTCATTGAAGGCAACCATGGATGGGGTGGTGCGGACGCCTTCTGAATTTTGGATTACCTTGGGATCACCGCCTTCCATCACGGCGATACATGAGTTGGAAGTTCCCAGGTCAATTCCAATTACCTTTCCCATAGATCAGACTCCTTTGAGTTTTTGGGGTTCTTCAAATATTCAGGGTTTTTCAGCAACGCGTACCATGGCTGGCCTCACTACTCGATCATGGAGGTAGTAGCCAACTTGGAATACATCCAGAATATGATTTTCTGGAACTTCGTCGGTTTGCACCATGCCCACTGCCTGATGGCAGTTAGGATCAAATGGCTCACCCTGAGGCTCTATGCGGCTCACACCGAATTTATTGAGACTCTCCTGCATCATACGATTCACCATTTCAATGCCCTCTATCATGCTGTTAGAGGCGTCTTCTTGCTGCTGAGAATGAGCGAGTGCTCTTTCTAGACTGTCAATGGCCGGCAATAATTCTCGGATCAATTCCATGTGATGATACTTTAGTCGATCAGCTTGCTCCCGAGCCATTCGCTTGCGGAAGTTATCCATTTCTGCGTGCTGACGAAGGAGTTCTTCTTTCAGAGTAGCAACCTGCACCAGGGCCTCGTTCTCTATTGCAGAAACTTCTTCCTCGTAAGTGTCTAACTCATCAGCTTCTGATGGTTCATCAACTGTAATCGGTTCCGATTCTTCTGAGTTGATAGAGGTGTCGCTATTTTCTAGGGGTTCTTCAGTATTACTCTCTTGTTCAGTATTTTCTTTGTTCATTTATTTTCAATCACAGAATGACGATTGTTGGGTGATGGTTTGTGAGAGAATCCTTGCTGTAAAATCAACTACTGGGATCACTATTTGGTAATCCATGTTGGTGGGCCCAATCACTCCGATGGTACCAAGGATATTGTTTTGATCACTATACTGAGCCTTGACCATCGTACAGTCTTGAAAGCTCTCCAACTCATTTTCGATCCCAATGTAAATTTGGATGCCATCGGCTTCCACAGTGGAATCGAGCAAATGCATGATCATCGACTTGTGCTCGAAGGCGTCCATCAAGCCACGGGCACTGTTCAGATTTTTGAAGCGCTCACTAAAAATCAGGTTGTGCTGGCCTTCAATATAAACTTCCGGAGCAACCTCTAATTCGAAAGCCTTTTTCCCCAATCGAACGGCTTGGGCCAACAAGCGGTCATAGCGTTCCTTATCTTCTACCATGCTTTCGAGGATCTGCTGTCTAATCTTGTGAAGACTTCGATTGTGAAACTGTTCGTTCAAGAAACTTGAGACTGTGTTGAGAAAGTCCTGCGACAGATCCTCTGTGGTTGCAATGATTTTATTCCGTACTTGGCCGTTACGAGTTACCAGAACAACCAAAATCTGTTGCGAACTCAGGCGAATAAACTCTATTCTCCTTAGAATGCTCGTCTCAACTCTTGGAGAACTGGTTAAGCAGACAAATTGAGTTAATCCTGCAAGCAGACGGGTCGTACTGATCAGAAGATCCTCGACCTGATTCATCCCGCCTTCCTGAGTTGCCTCCTGAATCCTTTTCTGCAGTTTGCGAGTCAGTTGGTTGGCCACAACTACTTGGTCAACATAAAACCGATAAGCTTTGTCAGTGGGGATCCGGCCCGCGGAAGTATGCAACTGCATCAGGAAGCCCATGTCTGAGAGATCAGACATTATATTCCGAATCGTCGCAGGGGATAGCCCCATCTCCAGCGTCTTTGATAGGGAGCGTGACCCGACTGGTTCGTTACTAGTTATGTAACCTTCAATGATCCCGCGCAAGACTCGTTGGGTACGTTCGTCAATCGACTCCTTGGTCTCCAACCGTTGAACCGTTTTCGACATAAAGCTCCCTCAAGTAGCTTATTAGCACTCATCAGCTGATAGTGCTAATAGTTAACATTCGAATGGATGGTTGTCAAGGGAAATGACGGGAATAGGTGATGTTCTCCGTCGAAGTTTTTAGTGGACAAAGTCTATTGGTTTTCAGGGTTCTGAGAGTCCCAACAAATTTCGAAAGGTCTCTGGATCATCTAATTTTCTTTCCAGCCGTCTACGAAATTGGGGGAAAGAGATTCGATGGCTGCTTTCCACTTGGAGATCTTGGCTGCTGTAAACGCGAGGATCCAAATTCTGATCAATCAACCACTCCAGCCAACTGTTGTAATCCTGATATAAATCATCTGGAGGCAGTTGGAATCCAGTCGAAGTTTCTTTGATCTGCTCTGTAAACTCCAATGCCTCAACTTCCTCAATTTCTGGTATATCTGGAGTTAATCCAGGCATCTTAGTCGTGGGTGGTACTGGTGAAAAACCCGTTCTGTAGTGCAGACGAAAAGTCTCTAGCAGATCATGCAACCTATCTATGGAAGCAACCCTTCGCTCCAGACGATGAGAAAACTGGAGAAACGAAATCGGTCGGGAGCTTTCGACTCTGAGGTTTTCTTCTGAAAGTTCCTGAACATTCAGCCCAATTGAATAAAGATGATCGCACCATTCATTGAAACTAAGATATGCTTCGTCCAGTGGCCTTGCAGGTAAAGCGTTATTTTCATCGAAACTTTCTGGAACATAGGTCTTAGGTTTTAGCTCTGGAGGTGGACGAAAACGTAGCTCATTTTCCAGAGTTTGGCTCATCATCGGAGTGGAAGGTGGTGAAGGAGGAACTTGTGGAGGTGACTGTTTGAGAGGACTCCCACCAGGTAGTGGAGGTGATGGCATCGGAACACGCCTAGGCTGCTGGATGGATTGTCGCTCAATTTGCTCCAGTCGACTTTTCACCTTATCGACTTCCTCTGCAAGGCGCAGTAAAGCCTGGTGAGTGCCAGCTAGATTTTCTTCAGTGAGATACTTATGTTGTTCAGGTTGCCCAGCTGTGGATTTTGTTGAAGTGAGGTTAGATGAAGTCCAATCAGTTGGAAGCAAAAAAAGACTATGTGCTTCCACCCAGTTTGGGGTAGTTAGCTTACTTTCCCAGTCGGGTAAGCGAGCCAGCGCAGTTTCACAAAAGTGTAAAAATGTCTGATAGTTTAATTGATCTCCAGGGGACACCTTTTCTGGTCGGTCCACTCTCAGAGGACACTGTATTTGTTCCAACCATTTGATCCACTCCTGCCAGATCTTCCGAGATTCCTTTCGCTGCCAGTGTTCGATCAGTCGATTTTCCAGTTGATCAAGAGCCTTCATGATGCCTTCCTAGCAACTTCCCTTATCAAATAAAGAGCCAACTCCTGAAGATCAACTTTCACCCGATACTGTTTTAGAAGGCCTCCGATCGAAATAAGAACTCTCCCCATCAGTACAAAATTATCAGGGATTTTTACCTCTGCCCTTCTCATGATGCGCATATGAGTTTCCATCTGGCTCAGCCCTGCAAATTCAGCGGGATCTCTTTCGAAAAGCAATTTTAGCAGTAATGGACCATTGGGGACATCAAATCCAGCCTTGCGCAATAATGAATCAAATTCTGATTGCTGACGGTTGAAAAGTGCCACCAAGACGTTTCTGTAGGCTTCACACTCGGAGTCCCTCAACTGACCGACAGCACCAAAATCTAGCAGAGCTAACTTCCCTTGAGGAGTTACAAAGAAATTTCCAGGATGAGGATCTGCGTGGAACAAGCCGGTGACAAAGATTTGCTTGATGAAACTCCGTACCAAAGATTGAAGTAGTGGCTCAGCAGCATTGGGTATATCACTGAGGAAATGCCGAAGAGGTTGCCCCTCCACAAAGCTCATAACCAATACTTCTTTACTCAGGAGATCAGGAATCAGTCCTGGAAACACCCATTCCTCTGCTTCATACAGAGCCAGGAATTTTGTTAGGTTTGCTGCTTCATGGTAGTAGTCTAATTCTTGCCGAATACTCCTGCTCAGCTCTTCCACAGTCTGTTCAACGTTCCAACCTTCTGCCCAGTGTTGGAGCAAGGGCGCGATGCGCTTGAAAAACAACAGGTCTGCTTCAATCTTCTCTGAAGCATCCGGCAATTGAATTTTCAGTGCGACAAGAGATCCACCTCTTGTTTTTGCTCGGTGAACTTGCGCAATGGATGCCGTTGCTAACGGTACTGGCTCAACGTCATCGAATCGCAGTTTCCAATCGGCACCATAACACTGGAATAGCTGTTTTTCGATCTCTCCCCAGGACACGCTTGGAGCTTGATCCTGAAGCTCTGTTAGTTGATCTACATAGGTATCTGGGAGCCAGTCTCCTTGACAGCTTAGGAACTGGGCGGCTTTTATCCAAGCACCACCTTGTCTACGGCAAAGCTCCGCCAGTTCGGTAGCATTCTTCTGATGAAGGGACTGAGTTTCTTCAGTAATTTCGTGGGGCTCTAAAACAGGAAGGCGGATTTTCTGAAATGCGTAGGTCCGAGCTGCAATACTGAGGAGTGTTTGGCCGGCATCAAAATAGCGACTTCCATGAGAATACCACTGGTTCAGGTTGTCTGACTGGCTGAGTAGTTGTCGGAGAGCTGCAGGGGCATCTGTCTGCATCCAGTCAAGAAAACCATCTCCCCAGCCCTTCCATCGTTTGGACCATTCCTCAGAGATATCGGCTTCATCTGCCCAGTCAGAAACAGTTTGATGGGCTTTGACCAGCCAACGGTGGGAATCACGGAACCAGTTGTCTGCCATTGACCCAAAATTGGTTTATGAGGTGAGCCTCAGGTTGCTAGAGCACGTAAGATGAGAAGTCTTCTAGCAAAATTACGATGCTAAGGGAAGCACAGTTTAACAGGAAAGTTTGTAGTCCAGTGTCAACATGGCAACTTCTCGGAAGTGTTTGACGAAATGGATTGTCAAATTTTTACGCAAGTGTCCAGGAAGTTCCTCGAACTGTGAACGGTTTGCTTCTGGGAAAATCAGTGTATTGATCCCTGCGAGCTTTGCTCCAACGACTTTTTCTCGAACACCACCGATGGGGAGGACTTGTCCGCTGAGGGTTAATTCTCCGGTCATTGCAATAGACGCTGGAACAGCTTGTTGGATGGCGAGTGAAAGTAGGCTGGTGGCCATGGCTATTCCAGCGGAAGGGCCATCTTTTGGGGTTGCACCCTCTGGAACATGCAGGTGGATCGTGTTTTTCTTGAAGAATTGCATCTTGCCAGGAACTTCACGCAGTAAGGATTGTACGTAGCTATGGGCTATTGATGAGGATTCTTTCATCACATCCCCAAGTTGCCCTGTCAATTTGAATTCTCCTGAGCTCCCGTTGAGCATAATTGATTCAATGGGCAAAGTTGAACCTCCGGTTGGTGTCCAAGCAAGACCCCGCACAACTCCAGGCAATTCCAAGCGCTTGTAGGCATCTTCAGGATACTCAGGCTGTCCCAAAAAATCGTGAAGCTGCTCACGCTGGATGACAACTTTCTGCTTGTCTCCCTTGGCTACGCGCATTGCCACACGTCTTGTAATGGACCGAAGTTTTTTCTCCAGATTGCGAACTCCGACCTCACGGGCATATTCCACGGTCAACTGCTTCAGTGTCTCTTTAGGTAGCTCAAGATTTTCTTCAGTGAGTCCATGATCGGGGAGGATTTTTGGAATCAGATGACGCTGGGCGATCTTCAATTTTTCTTCGATTACGTAACCTGACAATCGCAGAACCTCCATCCGATCAATCAATACCGGTGGAATGGTGTCTAGGCTGTTAGCAGTGGCTACGAAAAGTACGTTTGATAGGTCAAAACGCAGATCAAGATAGTGGTCGAGGAATTCTTTGTTCTGCTCAGGGTCGAGTACTTCTAAAAGAACTGAGTAGGGGTCTCCTCGGAAACTCCGACCAGCTTTGTCCAATTCGTCCAGCATGATCACTGGATTCGCTGTCTTGGTAGTCCGTAAGGCTTGGATCAGTCGCCCAGGCATGGCTCCAATGTATGTTCGTCGGTGCCCCTTCAATTCATTTTCATCACTCATCCCGCCAACGGAGAAGCGATAAAATTCTCGACCCAGCGCAGAGGCAATTGATTTTCCAAGTGATGTTTTTCCAACACCCGGGGGGCCAACAAGGCAAAGAATCCCACCTCGCATTCCACCTCGAAGTTTGCTGACTGCAATGAACTCAAGAATGCGTTTCTTTACATTGCCCAGACCGTAGTGATCTCGGTTGAGGACACGTTCTGCTTGGGAAATGCCAAGCTTGTCTTTCGAGTAGACTCCCCAAGGTAAAGAGGCAATCCAGTCCAGATATTGATGGACGATTTGAGATTCAGGTGAAGAATCATCAATGAATTCATAGCGTCCCAATTCCTGGATCACCCGTTCTTTTGCTTCCTCAGTGAGTGTCAATTCCGAAAAGCGTTCTCGAAAACGATCCAACTCCATCTGTTTGCGATCTTGCTCTAACCCTAATTCATATTTAATTTCCCGAAGTTGTTCTCGTAGAAAAAACTCTCTTTGATGCTTGGAGAGCCTCTCATCAATTTTCTGACTGATCTTCTCTTTCAGCAAACTTAGGTCATATTCCTCCCGCAGCAACAGCAGAGTCTGCTCCATTCGCTCTTGGATATCGTGGGTCTCCAGAATTTTTTGCAGGGCCTTGCTTTTAGCGTTAGTCATCGAGGCAGCCAAGTCAGTCAGCTTGATGGGTTCGTCTAGATTGACCTGGGAAAGTAGGTGATGCATCTCCTGAGAGAAGGTTGGATTATGGGGAATCAGTTCCTTCAAGGTAGAGACTATGGCAGCTGCAGAGGCACGCAACTGCTCTGTCATTTCAGGGGGTGCTTCTTCGATGTAATCTACTTCAGCACTGTAGTGCTGATCATCCGGATAAAACCTCCGGACCTTGAATCGCTTCAGTGTGCTCAGCATAAATTGGCAGCTCTCATCTGGCAATTCCACCCAGTGCAGGACGTAGGCAACTGTTCCTACACGGTGAAGTTGAGAAGCAGACTCGATTTGACGTTGCTCTCCCTCTTCATCGCTTTCGTTGGGTTTAGCCATCACGAGGCCGATAATTTTTTCTTCACGGATTTGATCACGAATCCAACGGCTGACCACACTGTCAGCACCAACCATCGTCAGAATTCCAGGGAAAATTGGACGCTGATAAACCGGAAAGATTGGAATGCGATTAGGTAGATCAGCTACTGTGATGACCGTTCCTTCCGAATCAACAAGAAGAATCCGATCTTTTTTGTTGGCTTGGTTGCCGTTGGCGGCTTTCTTTCGAGCCATTTTCTCGGTTGGCTGGAGTTAGTAAGTCAGAGGGAACAAATTGGTGAAGCGTTCTCTCTGTAATCAGATTTGAAGATCTGCTTCAGGAGGTCAGTTGGTGAGCTGTCGCAGCTTCCATGAAGTTATAGAGATCTGGCAGAAGTTCTGTGGGATTGTCCAACAGACCCTCCACGAGCATTGCACTACGGAAGAGCTGTTCCACAGCTTGGCCGAAAAATTCTGATTTGGGATTTTCCTCAGTCAGCTTCGCTAAATTCTGCAAGATCGGGTGTTTCAGATTAACTTCCAAATTGCGTTTGCTGATCTGATATTCCTCGTTGACCATTTTCATCATACGCTCCATATGAGCGCTCATGTTCTCCTGAGGATTGACAAGGGAGCAAGGACTATCTACCAGTCTCTTGGACGCAATCACATCTTTAATTCGGTCGCCAAGCTGTTGCTTGATCTTGTGCAGCAGAACTTCTCTCCGCTCTGTACTCATTTGAGAGGTGTCTTCGACAGGGTCTGGTACATCAATATCTGCCTGGGAGATGCTCTTGAAGGCTTTCCCATCATAATCTCGCAGTTCATTCATCAAGAAATCGTCGATGTGATCATGCAGAAACAGCACTTCTAAGCTTTGCTTGCGGAAGTACTCAAGATTCGGATGATGTTGTAAGGATTCTCTAGACGGCCCCACAATATAGTAAATCTCTTTTTGCTCATCACGCATCCGACTCACGTAGTCTTTTAGAGAGACATCAGCCGTAGCTCCTTCACTCAATGAAGAGTTGAAACGTAGCAGGTCCATGAGCTTACGGCGGTTACCGAAATCAGCTGAGACTCCCTCTTTCAGCAGTACACCAAATTCCCCCCAGAACTTGTTGTAGGACTCGGAATTATTGTCAGCGAGTGTTTGAAGTTCTTTCAAGAGCCGTGTGGTGAGGCTTTTCTTGATTCGTTCCACCAATGCGTTCTGCTGAACACTCTCTCTGGAAACATTGAGGGGGAGATCTTCAGAGTCAACTACTCCTTGAACGAAGCGCAAGTAGGGTGGGAGAAGACCATTATGTTGAGGTTGGATCAGCACTTTTTGGGCATAAAGGGCCAAGCCTTTCCCCTCGCGTGCGTAGAGCACTTCATTGGTGATCTTTTGTGGAATGTAAAGCAGAGCGTAGTACTGAATCGGAGCATCAATCGACAAGTGTAGATGCTGCAGGGCAGGCTGATGATCGTAGCTAATCTGCTTGTAAAACTCTTCGTAGTCCTTCTGGCTGACTTCCTCTTTAGACTGTGTCCAAATCGCAGTCACTTTATTGATGGTCTCTCCCTTGAGTTGGATGGGGTGAGGGACATAATTGGAATATTTGCTGACGATCGATTTCAGTCGATATTCATTACAGAATTCTTTGGCCTCATCTTTCAGATGTAACACGATCTTGGTTCCACGCCCTTCCTTGCTAGCAGGTGCGAGTTCATACTGACCACTCCCACTGGAATTCCATGACCAAGCTTGGCTATCGGGACCCCAAGATCGGGTTATTAGCTCCACCTTATCGGCTACCATGAAGACTGCATAGAAACCGACCCCAAATTGACCAATGAGATTCTGGACTGCTTGTTTGGATTGTTGAGCCTCCCTCAAAAATTTGAGAGTTCCTGAGCTGGCTATGGTTCCCAGGTTTTCGATCAATTCTTCGCGAGTCATCCCACAACCAGTATCCTCAATAGTGATTGTTTGCTTGTCTTCGTCAAAGGATAATTCGATTTGCAGGGATGCATCCGGATTTAGCAGTTGGTCTGCAGAAGTGAGCGCGAGGAACTGAACTTTACTCAACGCATCTGCGGAATTCGACAGCAGTTCCCTCAAAAAGATCTCTCGCTCGGTGTAAAGTGAGTGTACGAGAATATCGAGCAACTTCTGCATCTCTGCCTGATACTCATGTACCTCGGGTTGTGGCGTGGATTTGTCTGAGCTCAAGGATCCTCCTTAAAATCTGTAATGAAAATAAGCTGATGGTGAGTCGGCATTGCGACAAAAGAAGTAAACTAACCACCTTAACAAACGATCTTAGAAAGAGAAAGTCACTTTGCAGGATAAATCAATCACATGTTGGCAGGTGCTCCTGGATCCAATCGGGTACCGGGACTGGTTTTTCCTGCCTGATGCAAACCAACTCAATCACTGCTTTGACAAGAAGTTGTTGATTAGAGGAGCGCATAATGTTTTGTAGAAATTGAACACGATAGGGACTGGTCAGGGTGGGTTGTGTGAGCACTTCTAGGCGATCTCCCAAAACAGCGCCACGTCGGAAATTCATCTCCGCTCGGTAGACCACGAAAGAGAGATTTTCCTGCTGATGAATTCGGTAGAGGCGTTCTGCGCCTAGAATCTCCGAACGCGCTCTTTCACAATATTTTAGATAGTTCGCGTGATAGACCACCCCAGTTATATCCGTATCTTCATAGTAGACGGTCACCGGAAAGCGAAAAAGGGGGCTTTCAGTCATGCCGTTCCAGAATTCGGGCCTCTCTTCTGCCTTGCTCTTCATCAACTTTCCAAAGTAACGCCCCTCCAATCAAGAAAAGAATGGAGATGGAAGCAATGCTCCAGCGAGCTGCTTCTTGTCCAACAGATTCGAGTTCTGCTGCTGAGGGACTGTCTCCTAAAAGCCATCCTTTAGCCATCAGGGCAGTCATACCCATTAGCAGAGGCCCTATGATGGCAGCGAACTTTCCGAGCGTGTTATAAAAGCCGAAGTACTCTGCGGTTTGATTTTTTGGGATGAGACGAGCGTAAAACGATCGACTGAGCGCTTGAACTCCCCCTTGAGCAATTCCAATTAAGACAGCGAGCCCATAGAACTCAAATTGACTCTTCATTTGAGTACCCCAGATGGTTACTATCAGATAAATGCCAATTCCAACTAAGATTGATTTGCGACAGTCCCAACGTGTACCCAGTCGGCCAAAAAAAAGTGCTGCTGGAAAGCCTATGAACTGCACCAATAGCAAGGCTGTGATTAAATTACTCGATGAAAAACCGATTGAGAGGCCATAGTCGACAGCCATTCGAATCACAGTACCTACCCCGTCAATGTAAAACCAGTAGGCTGCCAAGAACAAGAAAAGTGTTCGCAGATGCCTTATTTTACGGAAGGTTTCAGCAAGTTGTTGAAATCCAGCAAGAATTGAACTCCCCTTCGCTGGGGTCCCTTGGCTGACTTCGGGAACCCAGAGAAGCGTGAAAACGCTGAATCCACCCCACCACACGGCTACTGTTAGAAAAGACAGCCTCACCGCTTCGGCAGGACCTGCTAATCCAAACCAATCAGGCTGAAGTGTCATTAAGACATTGATCAGAAAAAGTAGCCCACCACCCAGATAGCCAAGGGCATAGCCAAAGCTTGAAATACGGTCAAGTTGATCATCGGGAACCAAGTCTGCGAGCATCGCATCATAAAAAATGTTCCCACCAGCAAATCCAAAGGAACCCAAAACGTAGATCAATACAGCCCATTCCCACTGACCCTGCTCAATAAAATAAAGCCCAGCACTCATGAACACCCCGAGATAGGTGAACACTGCGAGCAATGGCTTCTTAAGACGACCTCGATCAGCAATCGCTCCTAGGATGGGTGCAGTCAGAGCAATCAGTAAACTAGATAAAGAATTCGCAAAACCTAGCTGAGCTGTACTGACACTGACATCTGCTCCAGCACTCCAAAATTGCTTAAAAAAGATAGGAAAAAAACCCGCAATCACGGTCGTAGCAAATACGGAGTTAGCCCAATCATAAAGCGCCCAACCCCAAATTGACTTTCGTGAAACTTCCATAGGAGTGCTGTTTGAAGCGAATATTTAGTGGTTGCCAAAAGTGTTAGAGCAACTTTTCAATATCATTCAGAAGTTGTGGATGATTCGGTGAGACTGTCGAAGGATAACGAGCACTGACCTGCCCTTTCCTGTTGACGAGGAACTTCTCAAAGTTCCAGCGCACTTCCCCACGCATTGCTTGGTAGGCAGATGAATTGGTCAAAAACTCATAAACAGGCTGTTTGTTCAATCCTGTCACAGAAGAACTAGCAAACAAGGGGAAGCTGATTCTGTAGCCCTCACAGAAGTCCTTGATTTCCTCATTGCTGGACAATTCCTGATGGAAATCATTGCTTGGGAAACCTAGGACTACAAATCCTTGATTGCGGTATTTCTGAAAGATTTCCTCCATCGCCTCGTATTGAGGAGTAAATCCGCATCGAGAAGCAGTATTGACGATCAGTACCACCTTGCCCTTGAATTCACTGAGCGGCAGATTAGAGCCGTCGATATCAGGGGCGGTTAGTTCAAACAGATTTGCCGCAGATACGTTGGTTATTGATGCCCAAAGGAACAAGGCGCTGAGCAGAAGACGCATAGGACCTCTTGAAAAAGTTTATTGGGATGGTGTCAGGATCTACTGGAATAAGAAAAATTATCGAGATTCTAGCGTAGGAGATTGTGTAAGGCAGATCAATGGCTGAGGACAGCTTCCGCAGAAGCCGTCCGTCAAACTCATTGTTTTCAGGCGGTTTCTTCTTCGTTGGTTTCTTCTTCGTTGGTTTCTTCTTCGTTGGTTTCTTCTTCGTTGGTTTCTTCTTCGTTGGTTTCT